>JALYZK010000063.1 GCA_030945705.1 Vulcanimicrobiota bacterium
ACGCGGTCCCACATCTTGCGCTCGGTAAGCGTGAACGGCGCCCCCGACGCCACGCCTGCGTTGTTGACAAGAATGTCGACGGTGCCATGGCGTCCCCGGGCTAGATGAAAAGCCTCTCTGACAGCCGCCTCATCCGAAACGTCATACTTTAACGTAATGAAGTCTTTGATCCCGGCGGCGCGAACTTCTTTTTGCGTGATCGTCCGCGAGAGTAGGCTCAAACGCACACCGCGGCGTGCGAGCGATTGAGCGATCGCAAGACCGATGCCACGCCCGCCACCAGTGATTAACGCATGTTTGCCGTGCAGCACGATCGCACTCAAATTGCAACCGTAGCTTCCGCAGCGCGCGACAGGTTACGCTCGAGTTGCGCCTTACCGGAAAGGTATTGCTTGGGCCAGGGCTGACTCTTGTATCCCAGTTGAGCCGCCGCGTGCAGAGTCCAGGATGGATCGCTCAGATGCGGGCGCCCTAGTGCACACAAGTCCGCGCGGCCAGCTGCAATAATGCTGTTGACATGGTCGGGCTCGTAAATATTACCCACTGCCATCGTCGCGATTCCCACCTCGTTGCGGATCCGATCGCTAAAGGGCGTCTGATACATTCGACCGTAAAGCGGTTTTGCGTCACGGGAGGTCTGCCCGGTTGAAACATTGATAAGATCTGCGCCCGCGTCTTTGAAGAGGTGGGCAATTGTAACCGATTCTTCACCGGTGATCCCGCCTTCGACCCAATCCGTTGCGGAAATCCGCACCGACATGGGTTTGCGCTGCGGCCAAAGCGCGCGCATCGCTCCGAAGATTTCGACCGGATATCGAAGCCGATTGGCGAGCGAGCCGCCGTAGAGATCTGAACGCTTATTCTGCAACGGTGTGATGAAGCTTGAAAGCAAATAACCATGTGCACAATGCAACTCCAGCATGTCGAAACCGGCCTCGTCGGCCATGCGGGTTGAGCGCACGAATTGCTCCAAAATGTGCCGCATTTCCCGGACGGTCAATTCTCGCGGCATTTGATTTTGCGGACCGTATGGAATGGCCGAAGGACCCACCACTTCCCAATTGCCGTCATCGAGCGGTTCGTCCATTCCCTCCCACATCAGCTTGGTGGAACCCTTCGGCCCGGAATGTCCGAGTTGCATGCATATCTTTGCATCGCTGTTAGCATGCACGAAATCGGTAATGCGTTGCCATGCCGCAAGGTGCTCCGGTGAGTATAGTCCAGTGCAACCCCTCGTGATGCGTCCTTCCGGCGACACGCAGGTCATTTCGGAATATACAAGACCTGCGCCGCCCAACGCCCGGCTTCCTAAGTGCACCAAATGGAAGTCGGTCGGCAAACCGTCGACCGCGCTGTACATATCCATGGGAGACACGACAACGCGGTTGCGCAACGTCAGCTCGCGCAAACGAAAAGGGGTGAACATCGGCGGAATGGGTTCCGCAGCCGACAGCCACGCTTCGATTCGCTCGACATAAGCTCTATCGCGCAACCGAAGGTTCTCGTGACTGATCCGCTGGCTGCGCGTAAGGAGGCTATACGCAAACTGCTCGGGCGAAAGCCGGGCATAACGCTTAACGTTCTCAAACCATTCGGTGCTGTTGCGCGCTGCGGATTGGATGCGCAGAACCTCCGTACGACGTTCGTCCTGGTAGCGCTGCAGCGCGGTTTGAACTCGGGCATCGTGTTGCAAGCTATCGTGCAACACCATCGCATCTTCTAAGGCTAATTTTGTTCCGGACCCGACCGAAAAGTGGGCGGTGTGTGCAGCATCGCCCATCAGCACGATGTTGCCATGAACCCACGTTTGGTTGCTAACGCGCTTGAAGTTAATCCAGTCCGCTCCGCTCAGATGCCTGCTATTAGAGAGAAGGGGGTTCCCGTCCAGGTATTCTCCGAACAGATTTTCGCAAAAAGCGATGGTCCCGTTCGTGTCCACGGCGTTTAGACCAGACTTTTGCCACGTATCATCGGCACATTCCACGATGAAGGTACTGGTGTCGTCATCAAAACGGTAGGCGTGAACTTGGAACCAACCATGTTCGGTCTCCTTGAAGATAAAAGTAAAAGCCTCAAAGACTTTGTGCGTACCGAGCCATACGTATTTGCATCTACGCGTTTCGATGTTGGGCTTGAAGTGCCGCGCCTTCGCAGTACGTAGGCGGCTATTCATGCCGTCGGCAGCCACGATCAGGTCAGCGTTTCGATACGATACGAGGTCGTTTACCTCGCACTCGAAGATTAGACGCACCCCCAGTTCTTCGGCGCGGGCTTGCAGGATGTTAAGCAGTTTTTTGCGCGAGATTCCCGAGAATCCGTGCCCGCTCGAGGTGATTATGTGTCCGCGAAAATGCACGTCGATATTGTCCCAGTGCGCGAAGCTCTGCGTAATTTCGTCGTGCGTCTTAGGCTCGTGCTCGCGCAGATTGCTCAAGGTTTGATCCGAGAATACCACGCCCCACCCGAATGTGTCGTACGGACGGTTACGTTCGATGACGCGGATCTCGTGCGCCGGATCTGCCTGCTTCATCAGAATCGCGAAATACAACCCTGCGGGTCCTCCGCCCACGCACACGATGTTCACGTCAGCGGTTCAATCGGGCAAGGCGTAATCATAATCGATGCTTACGGGCGCATGATCGGAGAAACGTTCGTCCTTATAAATCGACGCGGCGCGCACGCTGCCTGCAAGATCGGGTGTCAACAACTGGTAATCGATGCGCCATCCCAAATTGCGTTCCCATGCCTGCGGCCAGCCCGACCACCACGTAAACTGCCGGGGCTCGTCATTCACCACGCGAAACGCATCGACCCAACCGACGTCGCGCAAGACTCGGTCGATCCATGCGCGTTCGGGCGGCAAAAAGCCGGTAACCGTCGCGCAGCTGTGCGGGCTGAATACGTCGATCTCTTTATGCGCTATATTGAAATCACCACAGATGACGTACGAGCGTCGGTCATTGCGCAACTGTTGAAGATACGGAAAAAAACGGTCCAGGAAATCGTATTTCACCGCCTGCCGCGCCGGACCTGAGGTCCCGGAAGGTACGTACAAAGAAACGATGCTTAAGGGTCCAAAATCAGCCTGAATGTAGCGCGCTTCGGCGTCCATATCGGGCCAGCCCAGTCCTTTGGTAATTGAGTCCGGCCTTTCGCGAGAATAAATGGCAACGCCGCTGTAGCCCTTTTTCACTGCATCCAGATATGCGAAATGGAATCCGGGGGCTTCGATCGCTTCGGGTGGCAGTTGATGTTCCTGCGCCTTGGTTTCTTGGATGCATACGACATCGGCCGCTTGAGAATTCATCCATGCAAAGAAACCCTTCCGGGTGGCCGCTCGTATGCCGTTAGCATTGAGCGTAATAATCTTCAAGCCTCGCGTTCCTTGCCAAAAAATATCACCCAGCTTGCGAAGTCTTCCGAGAATTCTACAAAACGGTGTTCCAGAAAGGCCGGCGCGAACAACATGTCGCCGGCAGAAAACACGATATCCGGACTTCCGGCCATCCAAAATGTTCCGCTGCCGCGTGCGATGATGTAGATTTCATCCCGCCGATGCGGCTGCTGGTAATCGGCTCCGCGCGGTTCGTAGAACTCGACCTCGAGGTCATCGTGCGATAGTATGGCGGTCGCAAGATTGCCCTCAGAGGGAGGTTTTCCGAACAGATCTTTAAGCGCGTAGTGCAACCCCAATCGCTTATCCTCCTACGGCAAGCGCCGGTTCTCTGAGATCGTTCACAACCGCATTTGCGGCGCGTTTACCGGGAAAGCCGCTGACGCACCCGCCGGGATGTGCCCCTGAACCGCACAGGTACAGGCCCCCCAGCGGCGTGCGCGTCGCAAAACGATGTTCGTAAATTTGGCCCGGCAGCAACTCGCCGTGAAAAATGTGTCCGCCGCGCATCCCGAAAAGTGCTTCGAGATCGGGCGGCGCGAGCAACTGGCGTGCTTCGATTATATTCGGTAAGTTCGGTGCAAATTGCGCCAGCACGTTGATGATGGAATCCGCGGCCGCGTCGCGTGCGCGATCACTCCACGGCTCATCGGTGCGATCGTAGGGAAAATATTGTGCGAAGATTGAAAGAATGTGCTTACCGCGCGGTGCGAGACTGGTATCGGTCGGCGTTTGCATGAAACCCTCAAGCATTGGTGCTCGCGAGACGCCACCCGCAAGCGCATCCTCGTAAGCGGTTTGCAGGTAATCAACCGACGGTGCAACGTGAATGGTCGCCTTATGATGTTCTTGCAGATGCGTACCCGGGCGGGCGGTAAAATTCGGCAATTCGCCTAGCGCAAGATTCAGTTTCAAAGAAGGACCCGTTGTCTTCCAGGCGCGGACCCGCTCCAGAAACACGGCATCGAATGCATCCGGCGGGGCTAAATCCAAAAATGTGGTCTTTGGATCCGCATTTGAAAGAATAGCCCGTGCTTCAATTTCCGTCCCGTCGGCAAGAGTGACGCCATGGGCGCGGCCATGGCGCACAGACACTTTGCCAACCTCCGAATTGCTGCGGATATGCGCCCCGGCAGTCTGCGCAGAACCCCAAAGCGCGCGGGAGATTGCCCCCATACCGCCGCGTACGAACCCCCACGCACCTTGTATGCCCGTCGCGCGGCCGGCGTAATGATGGGCGAGAACATAGCCGGTTCCAGCGTTGCGCGGGCCTGCATAGGTGCCGACCAGGCCGTTGTTGGCGAGCATCGCTGCCAAGACCGGAGTCTGCACGAATCTTTCAACAAGATCAGCTACCGAACCACAAAGTAGGCTTTGAGTTCGCGCACTGAATTTTGCAAATTCCGGATTAGCGTCGGAAAACGTTTCGAACAGCTGCGAGCCGAGCGAACTCGCGAGTTCTTCGAAGGCGTGAGAACCGCGCACGTCTTCGGGACTAAACGCCGCGATTTCTCTGTGGTTGGATGCGGCGTCGCGTCCCAGCAACAGCGAACGGCCGTCGCGCAGCGGCGTAAATGAATGCGGATCTTTGATGTATGCATCGTAGCCGTGCACGCGCAAATCCAGGTCTTCGATTATTTGAGGGTCAAGTAAACTGCACACATACGAGCCGGTAGAAACCGTGTAGCCGGGCCATGTCGGCTCACTAACCGCCGCACCCCCCAAGGCTTCACGGCGCTCAAGCACGATCACAGACAGCCCAGCGCGGGCTAAGTAGGCAGCAGCAGTGAGGCCATTATGGCCCGCACCTATGATCGCTGCGTCATACCGTCTCATTTGAATGGACTATACGCGAAAACCAGCGGATTTCTCTGCAGGTGCCCGGAGCATTCATTGCGGTAGGATGCAGACGATATCGCGCTCCCGGCGGATCTTGAGCGTTTCTCTGGCATACTTCCCGCGACTGTGCTACCGTGCGCGGTGCCTTTGGTAAACCGGGTCGAACCTCGAATTCTGGGATTTCATTTTCTCCTCGCTTGGCTCTCGCATGGGTTGGCGTGACGCACCTGTTCTTGTGGGTGGTCTACATCATCAAGGGACGCCATCAGTGACGCTGCAGTAGTGCATGTCATCGTTTTCTGCGTATTGCGGCAACCGTCATTCTGGCAATTTGGGGCGCGTCGCGTTCGCATGGATCCACAACAATATATCGTCCGGCGGCCGCTCCTTTGGGCCATCTTCCCAGGTGTCGCATTCGCGCTAACCTGGAAGCGTGCGATAGCGCTCGCGGTAGGAACTGGTATTATCTGCGGCGTTCCTACGATTGCAACCTTAGTATTTTCTAAGATTGCCGCTTTTTTGGAATAAACGCCGGTCTGCTAGCGTTGCTTGTAAATATATGTGTTTGCGTACTATTGACGGAAATTCAAGCGGGTTCGGACGCGATACGCCGAATGCAGGCTGACCCATGACAAAACCAACAATCAAATGGCCTACCGCCGTCGGACTTGGCCTAATTCACCTGGGCGCCCTTGCGGCGCTTTGGAGCGGATTCTTCTCATGGTCCGCGCTCATAGTCGTTTTTGTACTCTTATATCTGACGGGAGCGCTAGGCGTGACGCTGTCCTATCATCGCACGTTAACGCATAAAAGCCTACGCTTGAGTAAACCGGTGGAATACTTGACTGCTATCTTCGGAGCGCTGGCATTGCAGGGCGGCCCCATCGAATGGGTTTCAACCCATCGCGCGCATCATGCGAACTCCGATAGCCATGGTGATCCCCACGACTCCAATCTTGGCTTTCACTGGTCGCATTTTGAATGGTTATTTTTCCCCAATGGCGCGATGCTTAACAAGGCAGAACAAATTCGGATGACACCAGATCTTTGC
>JALYZK010000067.1 GCA_030945705.1 Vulcanimicrobiota bacterium
GTTGTAAGGTCCGGCCTATACACGCTTGTAAAATACTGATTGACATCCGCGAGCGCGACATTCCCCACGCTTTGCGGTGTCGCAAATCGCTGTGCGGGATCGCCGGCGGGATACAGCGACTTATTGAGAGCCACTTCTGCCAGATGGTCGGGGGAATCCATTTGACCTGTAAGCTCGCCAACTGTTTGCGTCTGCAAAGTGGTGAAGTTTGTTTGCGGAAACGCAGGATGGAGCTCTTCATCAGCGAGCAGTTGCACGCCGCGATCAAAGTCTTTGGAGAGAACGGTAAGGGAGAAGTTGGTGCCGGCAGTCGTGTCCGCCGCGATCTTATCGAGTTCGCGGCGCAGTCCAACGCGGTCGTACGTTGTCGTGCCAAATGGCATGAGACCCACAACCAGGTCGGCTACTCCTTCGCGATTCTTGGGTGCTTGCAGATCCTCGTTGGAGCGGATCTCACCGCTGAGGACGACGGTATGGGAGACGCTTTCCGGCTGAACGATGAGCTTGATTCCGTTGGACAGAGTCATCGCGGTTGGAGAAAGCGTCTGTTTCGGCACGCTTAAATTGGAAAGCACCGCCTTGGCCCAATCGGGCAGGGGTTCGCGCTTACTGGGAACGATGGTATTATCCTCGCCGGCTTTGCCGCCACCCAACCCGGCATTCACTTTACCGAGATTTTTAGGCACGGCGTAGGCGGCCACGACGTGCGAGCCTTCAAAGTATTTGCGAAACACTCGATTGACGTCGGAGACGTTCACTTTCTTGTAGGCTTCAAGCAATTCATCGGGCGAATTCCGTCCCTGAGCTGCAACCGCGTCGCTCCACTCAAAGGCCAATTCGGAAATCGAGTTCGCTTTAAATTCCGCTCGCGCAATTTGCCGCTGTTTGGCAACCTCAACTAAATCCGCCGGCAATCCACTCGCGCGATATTCTGCCAAGACCGAGCGGAGCGCCGCATCGCCCTCCTCCGGTTTGGTGGTGACGGGGAGCACAGCATACGGCACGCCGATGCCGGCGGTCGCATACGTGTCGGGATTAAAGCCGGCATACAACACTTTTCCCGCAACGACTAAATCGTACAATCTGCTCCGCTGGCTATTGAGCACGTCGCCAATTATTTGCGCTGCGGCATAATCTCGATCGCTGTAACCAGGAAACCGATATCCGAGCGCGACGAAGGTTACGGGGAAGTCACTTTCCTCACGATAGACGGCACTGTGAGTCCCTCGCAATGTCACGGGTTTACGGCGCGGCAACGGTGCCGCCGGTATCGAACCGAAATACTTGCGAACTTTGGCGACGGTGGAAGGACCATCCACGTCACCAACGATGACGAACACGGCGTTGTTGGGATGGTACCAAGCACCATAGAAGGCTCGCAGTTGCGGCGCATTGATTTGGTGCTTAAAGCTCGCAAGCGTGCCGAGCGTCTCGTTGGCGTAAGGCGTTCCACCGAGCACATTCGTTGTAATCTTGCGAAAGAGGCGATACGTCGCGATGCTATTGTCTTGCGTAACCTCATTGAGTATCGCGCCGCGCTCAATATTCCAGTCTTTTTGGGAAAGAAGCAGCCCTTGAGCCCGTGAGGCCTCCAGGCGCAACGCGATATCCAGATACTGCGACGGTACAGTAAGGAAGTATTGCGTGATCGTGCTCTGCGTATCGGCGTTGCTGTCGCCGCCTACAAGCTGCGAAATATCCGAGAACAAAGACTCGGAAATTGTTTTGCTGCCGCGGAACATCATATGTTCGGTCGCGTGTGCGAGCCCAGAGATCGCTTCGTCGTTCGAACCGATTTTGTAGTTTAGAACGGTCGTTACGACCGGGGCCAGCGGGTCGTGCACGACGATCACCTTTAAACCGTTTCCCAGCGTTGCCCGTGTGACTTGCGGCGCGCCGTAAGCCATGCTGCCGATGGCCAGAAAGAAAACGAAAAACGGGGCCATCGCAAAACATAATGGACGCAAAGCATAACCTCTCAGTATGGAAGACCTCATTGCGCAGTTGGGCAGTGGCGGTGATGCTACCTTTTTGATGACGTGGCACGATGCACTGCGTCCAAATCCGGCGGTTCGATAGTGAAGAAAAGCGAGGCAAAGCCTGGCGCAGAATAGGTACGCATGAACGACATCAACGAAATCTCCAGGTTGCCTGCGCCGGCACCTAAACCGCAGGCGCTGGCGTTTGATGGACAGCAGCTGTGGCTGAGTTCAATCGAAACCGATCGGATCTACGCGATGGATCCGGTGCACTGGACGATAAGGGAAGAGGCGCAAGTGCCTGGCAAGCCTTGGGGCATGGTGGCACTGGGCGACGAACTGCGCGTCCTGTGCGGAGAAACCGTCGACGACCACCGCATTATCCGGCAATTCATTCCGGGTCACGGCTTCAAATCGTCGAATGCGATCGCTTGTCCCGGCGACACGGGGTCGCATCTCAGTTACGACGGCGAACGCCTCTTTGT
>JALYZK010000091.1 GCA_030945705.1 Vulcanimicrobiota bacterium
GGCTGCACAGATGCACGAAAAAGTCGGCGCACATCTCTCCAAGAACGTTGACGTCGTCTTGGTTGGCGGTAAATTTGCCGATGAGTTTGCGCGCGGTGCCCGGGAAACCGGTTTTCCTGCCAGCAAAATCATTCCGTTCCAAACAAATGCACAAGCAGTTTCGTGGCTGCGCACGAATACAACGCGTAGCGACGTTGTGCTGCTAAAGGGTTCTAGAATATACAAGTTGGAAGAAATTGTTGAAGGCTTGCGCGCAGATGCGTAATTTAAGAATCACGCGTCCTGAGTTGCCGGAAGGTCTGGTTGCCCTACCAGTGCGCACGCAGCTCGTGCGACCCGGCGACAATCTCGTAGAGATCGTCAGCCATGCCATTTGTGGCATCGCGAGATGCGGGGACGTTGTTGCCATTTCCGAGACTGCGGTGGCCATTGCCCAAGGCCAAGCCGTCCCCGCCGAATTGGTTCGGCCATCTCGCCTAGCCTACTTCCTTTCGCGCCGCGCCGGAGCTCTCGCAACGGTTAATCAACCCGAATCGCTCCAGGTCGTCATCGATCGTGTGGGGATATCGAAGGTTTTATTTGCCTGTGTCATGCACGTGGCCGGGCTTTTTTTTGGCCGCCGCGGTATGTTTTATGAAGTCATGGGCGAGGCAATCACTGCCATTGACGGTTACACCGGAACTTTGCCGCCTTTTGAGCGCACTATTGTTTTTGCTCCTTTGCGGCCGGATCAGTTCGCGCAAGAGATGGCAGACGCGACCGGCGTGGCATGCGCGATCGTTGATGCGAACGACCTTGAGAAAGCAAAAGTTCTGGGAGCTTCACATGGGGTCAATCGTGAAAACGTCCAATGCGCGCTGCTGTCCAATCCGCACGGAAACTCGGACGAACAGACGCCGATTGTCGTTTTGAAATGGCGCGCATTTGGCGCGCATCCGTTCTTGGCCTGCGCATGACGGCATTGATGGGCGCTTTCTTTGCTGGTTGCACACTCGCGTTGGGACTTGGAGCGCCGCTCATACGGTTACTACAAGAGCACCAATTTCGGCAACGTGCCTATGAGGATGCCCCCGCAAGCCATCAACGCAAAACGGGGACGCCGACCATGGGAGGCCTCTTATTTCTCATCGTTGCGCTTATCATGATGCCATTGGTTCGCGATGCCGTGGCGCGCGATCTGTTGTGGTTAACCTTGGGATGTGGGTTGCTGGGTTTCTTCGATGATTACCTTGCGGTCATGCATGGAAAAAATATGGGCTTGCGGGCCCGTACGAAATTTTTGGCGACGGCGCTCCTAGGCATAATGTTTTTACGCGCGCTCGACCAGGGATATAATTTCTATCCGCATGACATGGTTCTCAATCTGCCCTTCAAAGGTGTGCTGGTTCCACATTGGGCATGGTTCTTGCTCAGTGTCTTGGTTATCGTTTCAACGACGCATGCGGTGAACTTAACCGACGGTTTAGACGGATTGGCGGCAGGCGCTATTCTGCCGCCCTTTTTAGTAATCATCATCGTTGCGGTTGGATTGAGTATGTCGTCCACCGCAGTAGTTGTTGGCGCGATTGCCGGAGCGTGCTGCGGCTTTCTGTTTTACAACAGACATCCGGCGCGGCTATTCATGGGCGATACCGGTGCGCTCGCCCTCGGAGGCTTGCTCGCCGCAAGCGCGATCGTGACGGGCGAGCATCTGCTACTCTTGTTGATTGGAGCCATATTTGCGGCCGAGACGTTGTCCGTTATCGTTCAAGTTGCATCCTTCAAGTTGACCGGGCGGCGGATCTTCCGGATGAGTCCGCTGCACCATCACTTCGAATTACAAGGATGGCCGGAAACCAAAGTAACGCAGCGTTTTTGGTTGTCGTCAGCGTTTTTTTCCGCACTGGGCTTGGTCCTGGTTCGATGAATTTTGGCGCTGGCGAAACTATTCTGGTCGTTGGGCTGGGCCTTAGCGGTCAGGCAAGCGTTGCGGTTTTGCGCGAGCGTGGGGCGGACTGTTATATTACCGACGATAAGTCCCAGGCCGAGATTTCGGTAGCGCTGGATGATGTGCTCGACCGGGGTGCGCGCTTCGTTCCACCCGCGCAGGTGAAAAGAATACTGCAGAAGCTTGACGCTGTGGTAATTTCACCTGGAGTGCCGATCACCGGCGCGCTCGTCCGCGGTGCCCTGGCGGCTAAGGTCCCGATTTTTAGCGAAATTGAGGTCGCTTATCGCTTGTGTCGGGCCCCTCTGGTTGCGGTCACGGGGACGAAGGGCAAATCCACAGCCACTGCGTTGATCGGCTCACTGTTGCGCGCAGCGGGCAAACGTGTCTTCATGGGTGGGAACATTGGAAATCCGCTGATTTCGGAAGCTGTGCAGGCTTCAAGTGAGGATTGGGTTGTTGCAGAGGTGTCATCATTTCAGCTTGAATGCATCCGTTCGTTCAAACCGCGAATCTCCGTGATTTTGAACATTTCGCCGGATCACCTTGATCGTTACGGTTCGATGGAAGAATATGCCGAGGCGAAGTTTCGAATACTCCTCAACCAAGATGCGAATGATACATTCATCGGCAACCTCGACGATGAGCGGCTCTCGGAGTTCAAACGGCGCAAATCGGGAACACGCCTGCATGCACGCGGCCTCTGGTTTACTTGCGCCATGCACCATGAACAAGCAAATTTGTATTTGGAGGAAGACTCGATCCTTTATCGCGCACGGTCGGGGTTCCCGCGCACACTGCAGATAATGCTTCGCTCCGAAATTTCGCTCGCGGGCGACCATAACGTGCACAACGTCATGGCCGCGCTGTTGTGTGGGCTCACCTTGGGCATCGACCCCCCGGTGTTGCGGGCCGGTGTCATGAACTTCGTGCCACTGCCGCATCGGCTGCAGACCGTCGCGCACCTTGGGGGCATTACATTCGTCGACGATTCCAAAGCCACAAATCCCGGATCGGTCATGGCAGCAATGCGATCCTTCGCTTCGCCAATCGTGCTGATCGCCGGCGGAAAAGCAAAAGGCACCGATTTTTCCGAAATGGGCGCGGTCATTTCAGAACGCGCAAAAGCAGTAGTACTCATCGGTGAAGCCGGAAGCGATATCGCGGCAACGCTGCATGGTCCGCGCGTAGAGCGAGCGGATAGCATGAGCGAAGCGGTTGATAGGGCCGCAAGACTGGCGCGCAGCGGCGATACGGTCCTGTTGTCGCCTGGATGCGCTTCTTTTGATATGTTTACGTCAGCGGAAGATCGCGGCCAGCAGTATGCCGCGGCAATTCGCGCATATAGAGAGGCAGCCCATGCTTAGCACCAAATCAATTGCACCTTACGACGCTGCTCCCGCCCCTCGGTCATACGCCGCCACTCCGCCGGATACCGTGCTCTTTTCGGTTGTGGGAATCTTAGTTGGCATCGGTCTTATGATGATCTTTAGCGCATCCAGCGCTACGGCATACGCGAGCCATCACGACAGTGCTTATTATCTCAAGCGGCAGATTCTGTGGCTGGTAGTGGCTCTCGCATGCGGATTTGGCGCCTATCGCTGCGATTACCGTCACTTAAAGAAATTTGCGCCTTGGGGGCTTCTCTTGAGCATCCTTGCGTTGCTTGTCGTACTCCTTCCACACGTTGGAATTATTGCCGGAGGTGCACGGCGCTGAATTGGAGCAGGGCAGTTCTCTTTTCAGCCTTCGGAAGTTGCCAAGCTCGGGCTCGTCGTGTATCTAGCAGCCGTACTATCATCACGTACTGACCGAATAACCTCACTAACGCGCGGACTTTTCCCGCTATGCATACCGCTGGTGATTATGGTGGTACTAGTTTTGCGCGAACCTGATATGGGCACCGCGAGCTTGTTGGCTCTCACGGCACTTGCCATGTTCTTCATCGCAGGTGCCCGAATACCGCATTTGGTGGCGGTGACTCTGGCAACGCTGCCCTTCATCATACTTAGTGTTTTGTCGAGCTCGTACAAGCGTGCTCGCATCCTCGCATTTGTCGATCCCTGGAAAGACCCCCAAAACACCGGATTTCATATCGTACAATCGCTCCTGGCTCTGGGCAGCGGCGGCCTATTCGGGGTCGGGCTTGGTGCTTCGCGCGCGAAATTTTTCTATTTACCGGAGCAATACACCGATTTTATTTTTGCAGTGCTCGGCGAAGAGCTTGGCCTCATCGGGGCAGCTTCCGTAATTCTACTCTTTATCATTTTTGCGCACCGCGGAATACGCATCGCACTGGGAGCCCCGGATCGTTTCGGCTTTTTTCTTGCTGCCGGATGCACTGCGCTTATCGTCATTCAAGCCTTTATTAATGTTGGCGTAGTCACGTCATCGTGGCCTGTCACTGGCGTCCCCCTACCTTTCATCTCTTTCGGAGGAAGCTCACTCGTTGTAAGCCTCGTTGCCGTTGCACTGTTGATTAACATCGGTCGACATCGCCGCATATCTGCGGCGTGAACATCGTA
Organism: Vulcanimicrobiota bacterium; assembly: GCA_030945705.1. Classification (GTDB taxonomy): domain Bacteria; phylum Vulcanimicrobiota; class Vulcanimicrobiia; order Vulcanimicrobiales; family Vulcanimicrobiaceae; genus JALYZK01. Next base: position 4,453 of record JALYZK010000091.1, read on the forward strand.
TTTGCGGGCGGGGGGACGGGCGGTCATCTTTATCCGGCGCTAGCCATTGCCAACGGTCTAAAGAAACTGGCGGCAAAAGCAGTCGTGCCACTCCGGATTTCGTTCATGGGGAACGCAGACCGGCTAGAGGCAACCATCGTGCCGCGGGCGGGTTATCCCCTCTTTTGTATTCCGAGTCGTCCGCTGCAGCGCCAACTTTCCCTGGACACCTTTGGGACGATTGTTATAAACGTGTATGGCGTCGCACGGGCGATACGCGGTTTGCGTAAAGCCAGACCCAACGTAGTGATTGCGACGGGCGGATATGTGTCCTTCCCCGTTGTGGCGGCCGCCCGTCTTTTATGTGCCTTAAAAATATCCCGTGCTCACATCGCTCTGCTTGAGATCAACGCATATCCCGGACTGACGAATCGGCTACTGGCACCGCTGGTAGATGAAGTCTGGGGTGCATTTGAAACGGCGGCGTCGTTCTTCGGCTCAAAGTTTTATCGCACCGGTATACCCGTTCGCGCCGGATTGAATGACGCCGACCGCACGGAAGCCTTCACCCGATTCGAGCTCGATCCGCGCAAGAAGACAATTCTTGTTATGGGTGGCAGTCAAGGTGCTCGTTCAATCAACCAAGCAGTAGTGGACCTCGTTACCTACCGGAATCTGCCTGATAACTGGCAAATACTGCACGTCACCGGCGAACGTGACTTTCAGTGGGTGAAAGCGCAAGAGCGCGACGCCGCACAAGGCAATATCGTGAGACTCGTATCGTATTTGCACGATCTTGCCGCGGCGTATGCGGCGGCCGATATCGTCGTTTCACGAGCCGGGGCTTCGACGCTGGGCGAATTGGCCTTCACTGGAACTCCTTCGGTTCTCGTGCCCTATCCATTTGCTGCGGAAAAGCATCAAAGCGCAAATGCTGATGTTTTCGCTCGCTCGGGAGCAGCACGCACCATAGAAGACGGTACCTTGAGCGGTGATGTGCTATTCCACGTAATTGCAGATTGTTTGGCGCCGGAGACTTTGCGCAGTATGCGCGCGGCGGCGAATGCACTTTCTCCGCCGGATCCGATAGATAAAATTCTGCTTCGCATTGCGGCCCTTGCGCGCCGCGGGTAACACCCTGCGACTGCGGGAAAGCAGCTGTTTGTGAGTTTGAAGCAGCCGTGGGCGCCAAGTGGAGCGATTTATTTCGTGGGAATTGGAGGCATCGGCATGAGTGCCATCGCTCGCATCTTGCTCGCGCGCGGTGAATTCGTCGCCGGTTCTGACACCCGGGACTCCGAGCTTATCGCAGCGTTGCGTTCTGCCGGTGCTCAAATCACGATCGGGCACAAGGCAGAAAACGTTTGCGCTGCACGAATGCTTGTTGTGAGTTCGGCGATTGGCGACGACAACGCCGAGTGCAAAGCGGCGCGAAACGCCGGCATCCCAATTCTTCGGCGGGGCGAAATGCTGGCTAGAATTATGCAGGGTCGTCAGGGCATAGCCGTGTCGGGAACGCATGGTAAAACCACTACTACTGCCATGGTTTCTTGCATTCTGCACCATGCGGGAATCGACTCGAGTGTCGTACTGGGCGGAGAAGCGATCGATACCGGCACCAATGCGCGCGATGGTAGCGATTCATGGTTCCTCACCGAGGCGGATGAATCCGACGGTTCCTTCATGCAACTAACACCCGACATTGCAGTGGTGACGAATATCGAAAACGATCACATCGTTAGCGATGAAGAGCTCCCGCGGCTCGTTGCTGCGTTTGCGGCCTTCGTTGCGCGAGTACCGCAAGAAGGCTTGATCGTTGTGGGGCTTGACAATGCTGCCAGTGCAAGTTTGCGCAGCGCGCCATACCGCGCCGCCGCGCGCAGTTTTGGGCTGGACATGCGTGCCGACGTCCGAGCAACCAACATTTGCGTTCCCGCCACCGGTTCGCATTTCGAGGTCGTTAGCGATGGTGCTCACCTTGGAACGATCCAGCTGAAGATCCCTGGGAAAATCAACATCGTCAATGCACTAGCCGCGATCACGGTAGCACAAAGGCTTAAAATTCCGTTTTCGCTTATAGCCCAAGCGCTCGGAAAATTCTCAGGAGTGCGTCGTCGCTTTGACGTGCTGGCTAAGACCGAGCGCATGACGGTGGTTGATGATTATGCGCACCATCCGACGGCAGTCCGTGAGACGATATTGGCCGCGCGTTCGTACCATCACGGACCGGTTGTTGTTGCGTTTCAACCGCACCGCTATACACGTACCGCTTACCTTGCTAACGACTTCGCCCGATCGCTCCAGAACGCTGACTGCACGTACCTTACGCCCATTTACGGCGCCGCCGAAACGCCGGTGAAAGGCGTAAGCGAACGAGCCATAGGCGAGCCGATGCGGGCACTCGGCGCGCTTGTGCATTATGTTGACGCCGTGGAGGACCTGCCCCGCCGTTTGCTGCGCGAGGCGCCGGCGGGAGCGCTGGTATTGATGCTGGGGGCGGGAAGCATTTCGTTGGCAGCGGCGCAGCTGGCCGCTGGATTGCGCCGTGAGGCCGTTTTGTCATGAACCTCATCGCCTCGGCACGCGCTCGCAGCGTCTTAACTGCGCCCGATAAAGCTAACCTTCGTGAGCTGTGCGCCGAGAGGGTCGCGTTTGATGAACCGCTGGCGCCGTATACGTCGTGGAAGATCGGCGGTCCGGCGGATGCATACGTAACCGTGGAGAGTGAATTGCAGCTCGCATCGTTGATGCGTTTTTCTCTTAAACGTAAGCTGCCGTGGTTTGTGTTGGGCAGCGGCTCTAATTTGCTTGTGGGAGACGGCGGGATACGTGGCTTGATTTTGCGGTTGGCCGGTAGTTTTACATCCATTAGCGTGCGCGCGTCGCAAGACATTGCAATTGAGGCTGGAGCGTCTGCATCGATGGCCGCGTTGACGTCCAAAGCAGCTTCTGCCGGAGCGGTTGGAATCGGTTCGCTCGCTGGAATACCAGGTAGCGTGGGAGGCTCGCTGCGAATGAACGCGGGTACCGACCGGGAAATGGGCGATTTCGTGCGGGACATATGGGTGCAGACCCCAACCAAACCAGAGCCCCATTC
>JALYZK010000127.1 GCA_030945705.1 Vulcanimicrobiota bacterium
TCATGGAACTTTCCGCACGATCTGTTTTGCGGGCGCGCTCGACATGAGTGCCAACGCTTTGTTCATCAGTGCGACGCATCGCGGAATGCTCGCCATCGTGGCTGTCTTGACGTCGCTTTATCCCGCCAGCACCGTATTTTTGGCCCGCATCGTGTTGAAAGAGCGCCTCCAAGCGACGCAAATCGGCGGTGTGCTGTGCGCCTTACTGTCGGTGGTGTTAATCGCTCGCTAACCCGCGCGATCGCCGTAAGCGTAAGATAAAGCCGGCGACAAGAAAGCCGTAGCCTATACTCCCGGCACCATTGAAAAAAAACCAGGCCGGGCCCATGAACGGTCCGACCAGGACAATGAGCAGCACCACGATTCCAGCGATTGCGAAGCGCAAGGCCGCATCACCAAGGCGCGCCAGTTCATGGTTTTCCAACACCCCTTTGCGTTCACGCAAACCTAACGCATAAATTATTGAGAGGATAAGCAGATTTAAAGCATACAGGCCAAAATACCACTCGTAGATCGTACGTGCGGGCCATTATTGCGTCTTGGAAATGAATGAACACTTGCACTAAGTAGACCATAAGCCCGATCGTAGCGAGCCACCCAAAGTTGAGCAAAATCGGCACGGTCCGAGGGATGAAGATCCGCGCAAACATTCGATGATGTTCGAACCACAGATAGCAAACCAGCGAGAACGTCCAGAGGTAGGCAAAAAACCACGTGGGGTTCCCCAGTAATGCTGAGAATTGCGATGGAATGTTCAGGCTGAGCGCTAACTGAGCGAGCGAAAAGCCGATGACGACGTCTGAAAAGCCTTCCAGTCTGCGAACGAAATGCTCGTCACTCTCTACATGATGAAGCATTTAAAGAGTCGCCCATACCTCGAGCTTTGTTTTCACTTTGTCGATCACTGCGTCGGTGAAGTCGGTGGTCGAAGCATGGCCGCCTAAGTCGCTGGTCGCGAGACCTTGATGAACGGCTTCGAGCGTTGCTTCATAAATGGCGCGCGAAGCGTTGGCCGCCCGCTTGTCTTCGATATACGATAGCAGGGCAGCCGCAGCCAAAATCATTGCCATCGGGTTGGCAACATTCTTACCGAACAAACGGGGTGCGGTGCCGTGGGGAGCTTCCGACATAACGACCGACGGGCGCAGTTGCTCATCAAAAGCAAGCAATACCGATTCGGCTCCGGCGATCGAGCCGAAGAGTTGCATCACGAGGTCAGATAGGCAGTCCCCGTCGCGGTTTAGGGCGGGGATAACCATTGGATCGCCCGGGTTCGAAAGCAAGAGCGCGTACGTCGCGTCGATCAACTGCGGATCGTACGTGACTGACGGATGGCGCCTTGCTGCGGCGTCCATTTCCTCTTTAAACATCCCTTCATATATGGGACTGACCGTGTATTTAGGTCCACCGAAGACTTTGGCATTAGTTTTTTTCGCATGCGCGAACGCGTACTCCGCAACGACACGACAGACATTGCGTTCGATGCGTTCCGTGCGAAAAGCGACCTCGTCATCACCACTTCCCTCGCGCCATTCTTTTGCTCCGTATGCGTCGCCGACCGCCATACGCACGATGGAAATGGGGGCATAGACTCCGCCGATGGGGCGTACACCGGGAAGCCGGCGCCCCGTTCTTACAATGACTTTGCCGCCGATGTCCCTGCGTAAAATTGCATTAGGTGATCCTACGTCGTCGCGGGTTTCAGGCGTGATGGTTGCCGCTTTGATGCCAAGCGTGCTGCGTTTCATCGCGGCCGCGGCCTCGCGCACTACCGCGTTTTGCGTTGCCCGGCGATTTTGGAGTGAAAGATCGAAGTGCTCGAACTTCAACGCAATTCCGATGACGGGTGCTTGCAACACACGCAAGGCCTCGGCGAGCAGCTCTTGTCCGGTTTGATCGCCCTCTAAGACGACAATCGTTGGCTCAGGCAAAAGAACTCCTACAACAATGACGAAACCGGAGTGTAATGGCACGCGTACGCCGTAAGGCGACCGCGAAAACGCGACTAAATTTTGAGATTGCGGGCATTGCCGCGTTGGGTCTCGCCGTCCTCTTTGGAATCGCGCTTACGCTTCCGGCAACGCATTCCGGATTCATGGGCTCGGCTACCGCACCCGTGCTGCGCGGTTTTTTCGGTCGTGCCGCAGGCCTCTTTCCGGTGCTGATCGCTCTGTTTGCGGCTATTATCTTTCTGGAGATCAACGTACCGCGCCTAATGGCAACCCTTGGACTGACCGCGCTTAGCTTCTTCCTTATAATCGATGCCGCTTTGGGGCGCTCGGGCGGCTCCATCGGGTGGAATATGTGGCGTGGCTTAACGGCGCTCACTGGTGTTTTGGGGGCACGGCTCATATTAATCGGTGCGGTCCTGGTGTTGACCGTTTGGGTGACCGACATTTCGCTCAAGAAGTTTTTCGGCTTGTGCATGGCTGCAATCTCACGGCTTCGATTACCAGAAATTCGACTACCAAAAATTGATATCGCGCTGGGCGCGGCTTCTAATGCGAACACCCAAGCCATCGCTCCATCGCCCGTCCTCCTA
>JALYZK010000128.1 GCA_030945705.1 Vulcanimicrobiota bacterium
ACTTAAGATAATCGCAAAATATACGTAACGGAGATCATACATAAGAGTGATGCAGAGAATCGCAGCATACCAAAATCCTAAGCGCGCTGAGGGCCGCTCGACGAATTGGATCCCCAAAAGGACGATAAAGCAGAGCAGCGCGACGGCAATCATCGATGGAACCGCCCCGCGTTCAAGCGCCATGATGGTAAAACCGTTTATGCAAAAAATTGCAGCACCACTAGCGGCACCCCAGCGGTTACGCGTAAGTCTTAGAAGAAGTGCGTAAGGCGCAACGACTGCCACCACGAGTGCTGGCCAGAAGTAGACAAGACGCTCAATGACGGTCCAGGGGAAGCCAATTCTGGCAAGCACGCCCATGACCGCAAAGAGCGGAAAGGCGAAGAGATAGACCTCGTTGTTCTCTCCCGATTGCTGCGCCGGATTCCACGCGTGAGGCCACGGAAAGAAGCTGAGCAGTTCGCCGCGTGAACGCCTCAGGAAGTCGCCGCCAAGAAGTAATCCGGGGTGCACCCACGCACCAAAGACCGTTAACTCAAAGACCAGGGGGAGAACAATAACCCAATGCCGCTGAAGGAATGACTTAAGCGTCACACCGAGCCTGTACGATGGTGAGAATGGGATCAACGGGATGCGAGGCGTGCGACGATTCCCCGACCACCGGTCATTAGCATAGGGTTCGGACCCGTCCCCTTCATTCCATAAGCTGCGACTTCGACAAGATCCGTAAGAGCCTTGGTTTGGAAACCGCATTGCAGCGCCGTTTCCACGGGGAAAACCCCCCTGCGGAGCACCTACGAAACGACTTTGTCATCCAGGTCCGTTCCAGATGCATTGGACATCGAAGCATCGCCGATACTCGTCGGGGCGATAATAGTTGCTTCCACTAGAGCGGGCCACGGCGTCTAGCGCATCATGAGACATCCGAGGCCTGTATCATTAACTGGAAGCAGGACGTGCTATCGGATGGCCTCCCATGAATGATGGCCTGCATGCGCCGGATCTGCTTCCCCAGCTTTCCCATATCGAAGGATTCGTCCTGTTAGCGCACAATAGCGCCCGGCGTCAAACTACCATATCGTTAACGATGACGAGCGTCTATGCGAACTGAGAATCCAGTTGCGAAACCGTGCCCTAAGCATGATTGATTTTCATACGTTAGCGCAATTTGGACGATCCGCGATTCTTAGCGCTTTGCGCGCTTTTCATGGCAACCGTATGCGAGTTCGCGCACACGGACATCCCTTTTACGTCGATCTACGCGATAATATCATCAGTACAACGATCGTGCTGACCGGAAGATGGGAAAACCATGAAGCTACATTCTTCCGAAAGGTTGTGCGGCCGGGAGACTTCATCCTTGACGTAGGCGCGCATGTTGGCTACTTCACAACTCTGCTGGGTTCGTTGGCCGGAGCCCAGGGACGCGTAGCCGCTCTCGAACCGGACCCGGAAAACGCAAAACTTTTAAGGACGAACGTCGCGGCGGCCGGTCTGGATTCCGTCGTACGAGTACACGAAGCCGGGGCAGGAGCGGCACGTGACCGGCTCGTCCTGTATAAAAACCCAACAAACCGGGGCGATCACCACACGTACGACGACAACACGGATGGAAAACGAACAGTTCGCGCCCAGATACCTGTGGACATCGTCACGATTGACGAAATCGTCCGCGACTGGACCAAAGTCGATCTGATAAAAATGGATATCCAAGGCTACGAAGGCCGGGCCTTAAAGGGCGCACTCGATACACTCGCACGTTATCCGGACATCATTTTGGCCACCGAATTCTGGCCCGGCGGCATGAAACGGGCAGGCAGTGATCCGCTGCTTTTTGTAACTGAACTGCATGAGCTCGGTTTTTTGATTCACGAGTTGCGCAAGGATGGAACTTTGGCTGAAGTTCGACGACAAGAATTCCTACAACGCTTCGCATCGCGTGATAGAGATTTTGCCGACATCATCTGCGCGCGCCAGGGAAACAAACGCTTGCGCGAATTACTTCCCCCACGCTAACGTGCCGGACACAGGTACTGACGCTATAGCTCAATTTTCACGCACCCTGTTCATCCGACGCGCTGTCCACCCGGTCACAAGGCACTGGCCGTACGCCCTTGTTGTTCTCATCAACGTTACCATCTACCACGCTTGGTTAAGGGCGGGATTGCTGGTGGGCGGAGACTTTCTTCCGCGAAGCGCTCAAGAATTGCAATCGTTCTTTCCCTGGCCGCACCTTTGGAATGGCAGCTTGCAACTCGGGTCAAACGAACAAGTTTTCAGTTTTGCTTTTCCACTCTATGCCGTAATGGGGGCACTAGCACATCTCAATGCATCATGGCGGCTAATCGAGCGCATCATCTATTTCTGGCCATACTTGCTGCTCGTTCCTTTAGGACCTTACGCACTGGCCCACCGGCTGACAAACTCGCGTTTTGCGGCTTTAATTGCGGCACTTTTCTTTTCTGTCAATACGTGGACAATCTTTTTAAACGAGCGCGGTCATACGCCCTCAGTCATCGCCACGGCATTTATGTGCCTAGTGTTGTTGCAGCTTCTACGGTTTTTAGACGATCCCAGTCCGCGAGCGGGCCTAGTATTGAGTTCGCTTATGATGGGAGTGCTGGTGTACGACCTGCGTTACGTCTACATCGCCGCATTGACTTGCACCGCGCTTTGTATCGAGCGCCTTATTCGTGACCGATCCTTCCGCTTCTTGCGGGTGGCGGGACCGGGATTCATAACCGTAGCGGGTAGCTTTTTGATTTTTAATCTGTATTGGCTGCTCCCTGAATTACGGTACCCCGCAACGCAGGGAAGTGGCTACGGCACGTCGGCGGACTTTCAATCGATATCATCTTTTGTTTCTTTAAGCGATTCGCTGGCGGCATTCAAAACATTTTACCACTGGGTCGCCTCGAATCCGCCCTTCGAAACACACCCTGCAGAACCGCCGTTTTTCTTGCTGCCGTTTTTTGCATTCGTCTCTTTGGCCGGGTGCTGGAAACGGGTTTATGTGAAATCCTTTGCCGTTTTGGGCGTTATCGCCATTGTCGTGGTTTCCGGTTCCACCTTCCCCTTCGCCTCTCTCAATTTGTGGCTATTTTCACACGTGCCTGGCATGTCGCTCTTCCGGGATACGTCCAAATGGATGTCGCTCTCCACTCTCTGTTACGCCCTTGCATTTGCTTATGGAACTAAACGCGCGACGGCATACCTGAGAATGCGAATTTCGAAATCATATGTAACGGTCTGCACGCTGGCGCTTGCGAGTACGGTCGCCGTTTACATGTTTTTGATGGGCGACGCGTACAATCCGATACGCTATCGGCTTTATGCGGCGTACAACCGCACTCAGGACACCGAAGCGCTCGAAACGTTCATACGTTCCGATCATAAATTTTCTCGTACTTTATTTTTTCCTTATGAAACCGAGTCGCTGCGGGGGGATGAAATGCATCCATACATGGAAGCAGCCCCTCTCGCGAACGGTAATTATCCCGAGGGCCTCAGCGCTCTTAAATCAGAGCAAACGCCGCTCTACAGTTTCTATGCGTCACCGCTTGCGCCGAATATCTTACGAGCGCTCAATATAAAATACGTGGTCGTACCTTACGATTATGACCATATCATTTACTCCGGAAACGCGGGTAAGCTTGAGTTCTTCGATGCCGTCCATTTCCTACAAACTAGAATTTGGTTGCACTTGGTCCGGCGCATAGGAAAACATTACGTTTTCGCCTTGGTAAACTCCGGTGCAGAACGAGCTTTTGTCAGCCCCCTTCCTTTCGTGTACGCGGCTTCCGGGAATTCCCTGATCGCATTGGCGGGAACGCCGTGGTGGAGTCGACACGTGGGCGCAATATCAATTTCGCAGAACGTTGAACCATCGATTCTTAACAGTTATCCAAACTACATCACCGGACCAGTGCTCGTTGACAGCAAGCTTAGCGATGACGCTCAAATTGGTGTGCTTTCTGAGCGCATCGGTCGATTTAATACAGTTGCTGCCCGTTCTCGCGTTTTTCGCGGCGAAATTACGAGTACGGCTGTTACGACCGATACAGGTGGAAGCGCAAGCGGAGCCGGATTCTTTAACAACACATTTTCTGTGCTGCGCGCAGGCATGCTACACGTCGACGGCGCCCTAAGTTATCTGCCGCCAAGCCGGCAGTTGGCGCCGAACCCGAAAGGCATTGTAGTTTCGCGCCAAGCTACTGCCCCGACCGGGAACCCTCTCTTCGCATTTAATGGTGCGCTTCATCCCGGAGATCCCACGTCTTTACCGCAGATTTACCTGCACGGGCGAACTGCTACACTCGCTCTTTTCAGCGACAACGCCGTTCCGCTTACCGGGACGTTGCGCTTCCCCGGATTGCACGTCAACCTTCCCTACGCGCGGCTCCAATTTCGCTTAAACGGAGCGCGGAAGGTCGTTATCTTGACGAGATTCGCGACTACCAATTTGTTGTGGGAAGGCGTTCATGTTAAGCCCGGGCGTAACCAGCTTACAGTAAGCGCTCTGGACGTCGATAAGAAAACGACGTTGGATTTCAACGGACAGATTGGGCTGTTCGACGAGACGCCGCAACCGACAGCCTCCTTTCGCTATGCTATTGTTACTAAAAAGGTCGCCAACGATGTGATCCGCTTCGGATTGAGGCCATCGCAACGGGGCAATGAGATAGTGCTACTGCCAAACATTTCAGTTCCCCTTACAAACTTTCCAATCATGTCAGTTGAATATCACCCGCTGCAAGACACCGCGATAGTTCCTCAACTAGTTTTCACGTTACGTAGTGGCGAGGGAAATCAGCGCGAGTATGTCACTTCGCTCGATCCGCAGGTTAGCACGTATACTGCGTCGCTTCGAGATGCAATTAACAACGCACTTGACACCGAGTTCGAGCGAACGGTAGCGAATCATCGCAGCGACTTCCAGTGGCTGCGGCAGCACAGATTGGCCGACCAGCCTGATGGTGCTAGCGCCTTTACGATAACCAAAGTTGCTCTCGCGTTTCAAAACGGGAGCGAGGCCCGCCGCAACAGCTTCGCTCACTTCGACTTGCTGTCAGCTGCGATGACAAGTTCTCCGCAAGCTGTCTCGCTCGGCGGGCAAGAGCACAATTCAAAGAACGTCGCTAACCTCGATACACATTCGATGACGCCCGATCTGCGGGGGTTCGTCCTAGCACGGGTGGCGGCCAGTGGGAATGTCGCGTTCGCATCACTATCACCGGCGCCGGTCATATTTATACAAGATCGGCGCGCTGCATTTCAGTTTCACGTACCAAGTGCCGCTCCAAATGCGATGCTAGACTTTGCCGTTAACGTGCCGACGGGATACGAGCTTGCCTTAAGCTTCTCCGACGGCACCGGCGCAACGACGTTTCGCGATATAGCGCAGCCAAATCAACTAGCACTGCAGACGCCGGGGGGCTGGTACGAGATCGCTGCCGGGCGAGCGCCGGTGAGCCTGAACGATGTGGCATGCGCTCCGTCATCGTGCCCCCCAAATGTTCAGAGCGGAGTTTGGAAACACTACCGCATTTCATTGCGGAGCGCAAAACTGATGAGCGGCCTCCACAACCTTCCCAATAGGCTGACACTCACATTTCTTGCGGCGCCTCCTTCGGCAGATCTGTATCCGTCCTTTTGGATAATCGGTGGCACCACGGCGCTCACGCCAAAAAACCTGGGCATGCTGGTACACATCGATGGTAAAATGCTGAACCACGTGATGTTATCGCACTTAACAAAAACAGAAGCCTCCTTTCATGGATCGATCGTTCTTGGTGGACGACCCTATCACCAGATTGCGTCAGCGCCGACGTTTCCATGGCGCGTACTGACGGCACTCCTACATCAAGGCCGGAAAAAAGCGTTCAAACTTGCGGTGATGCAACACCCGCAGCTGCTGAACGCGGCAGAAATAACGGGGACGATTCAGGACGACGGTGGGCTGCTCGTTTTTTCGGAAGCGTACGATCCCGGCTGGCGAGCGGCTATTCTTCCGTCTTCCGTTCATCCATCCGGAGTGCCGCTCGTCGATTACTTCCGTTTGAGAAACTACTTTTTACCAAAGGCAGATCATTTGATAGTTGACGAAGTCTTAAACGGCTGGACGGTGCCTCCCGGATCGTACCGCGTGGCTTTCTTCTTCAGCCCGGAAGTGACAGCCCAAATAGGTATTCTGCTATCGATTATGTTTGGCTTTGCCTGCATCGTCTTTGTTTTTATCGGCACGCGCACAGCACGATGAAGGCACGGCTACTCAGAAGAACCGGCGCAATTTTTCTTGCAGTGGTTTTACTCGCGGCTCAGCAAGTTTTTGGGCTCCCTTCATTGACCGATTTGGCGATCGTGGCATTGGTCATCTACGCAACGGCAATGCAGAAGCCGCTGCGCGGGCGAAATGCGCTCTTGGCAGGTGCTTTCTTCTCACTGTTGTGCGGAGTTGCAGCCGCATTGCCAAGTTCGACAAATTTAGCGCAGCAATACCTTGCGCTAGCGGCTGTTTCTATGATTGCCTTAGCGATTGTGATGGATGCGTTCACCACACGCAGACGTGTGAAAAGCAGCAATTCCTAACTACACCTCACTCCTTAGTCGTCGCCGCGCTCTTGCCATTGGGGTAATCCTGGCGGCCGCGGCGTTCGGCATATTGCCTTTTTTCGCTATAGTCGCGCCGGCTGCTAGCTTGCTACAATCGGCGGTTACTTGGGTGCTAATTCTCTTGCTTCTAGCGCAACCTCAGTACCCATCAGCAAGGAGCGTACCAGCGGTCAATCGATGGATTCTCGTGGCGGCGGCCGTTGCCACTCTCGCCACGGCACATTATTGGTACGGCACAATACCCACATTTTCACATGACTGGAAATATCCGCTCGACATAACCGCAGCGCGGACGTGGCCGCATACCTTGACATCGCTCTGGTTAGACTGGGGTAGCGGCGGACCCGCCGTCACGACTTTAGGAAGATACCCGGTAATCCTTAGCACGTGGTTCATATCCAGCTTCGCAGGGACGTTTGCCGCCTTCGCCATCATCATGTCGATGATATTAATCGCCGCCGGGGTGGGGGCTGGAAAGGCAGCCGCAGCTCTAGGTTACGAGAGCGGGTCCCAAGTCGCAATCGCTGCCATATATCCAATTTTACCTCCGGTTTTCAATCGGTTTTGCGCCGGACATATAGAGTGGATGCTTGCGTACGGCATTGTGCCGTTTATCGTGTGCGTTGCCGCGAAAGAATCCACTCCTGCCGTCCGAACCGCAAAGATGGCGATATTGATCGCTCTCGCCGGAAGTCAAGCGCAATTTTTTATAATCGTCGCGTTGTTCGCGTTGCTCGTCACAAAGCCGAGCCTTCGCTTTCAAACAGCGGTCGGAATCTTTCTGGCATTTGTCCTCCAGATCCCGATGTGGGCTGCTTTGCTGCTGGGGCATCCTTCGGTTGCTTTCGCATCTGAACGCGCGAATTTGTCGTGGCAATTCGCTCAAAGTTCGCCGATAACGATCAGTTTACTCGCCGGCGCAGACCCGATCCACTATTTCGAACGCGAGGCGCATTTGTACGCCGCTTGGCCGATCACCTTACTCCTGGCATTAATGGGACTACTTTCGCGGCGTATTCCGCGCTGGATCGGAGTAATGTGGCTTCTCGCCGCAACATGGAGCGCCGGGCTTCTGGGGCCGTTTGGATCCTTAGACCGGTATTTGTTTCGACACTTCGAGCAGGCAACAGTGTTCCGTGAGTTCAGTCATTTTCAAATGATCGTTGCTCTGCCGATGCTACTGTTAGCCATCGAAGGAGCGCTGTATGTGTCCGCCAATGCCACCGTGCGCGCGGGCTTGGCGGTAGCGGCGCTCCTTCCACTCGTCGTCCCCTCAGTTGACGGTTCGGCATTAAAATTTCTTCACTTGGCATGGCCGACTGACGTCCCCGCCGGGCTATACGCCTATCTTGAAAAGTTACCGACCGCAGGAAAGATATTGTGGTGGCCGGGTGTTGCGCCACTGCGGTATGACGGCTCGAGAGCCGGCGTCGATAGTGATGCATTTCGATTCGGGACGCATGAACCGTTCTCAGAATACCGCCCGACCACGGCGCTGGTTACGGCTCTGTACGCCGTGCAGTCCGGCGATGCGGCGGGATGTGCGCTGTTGGCAAATTTGGACATTTCCACCGTGGTTATCCGATCTCGAGTGCAGTCTGCCAGAACGCGGCTAGGTTTGCAATCCAATCCCGCAAGCGCATCTCTTAAGCAGGCGGGTTTAAGATACCAGTGGAGCGTCGACGGCGCGCGGATCTATACGCTGCCATGTTATCGGGGAACACTTACCATTGGGCCGGAAAAGCACTTGTACGGAGATTGGTCGGTTTTTGCCAAGAAATCTCATTTGCATCCTTTTGATGCACTTACTGCACCCCCGCGGACAAATGATTTTGCTCAAGCGTTTCAGCCGGATTCGCGTTATGACGGCCTAGACAGCGGCAAAGATTGGGTTCCAGTATCCGCCGACGATGAACTACTCGAAAAGTTCCCGAACGCATTTGAAGACACGGTTGCGGTCAAGAACCCTCGATTGCCAGTTGAATCGCAGAGGATCTTGGCCGCGTCGCCGCATAAGCGTTATCGATGGATGTCATTGCGCGAGGCAACGGTACTGCGAAGGCGATTCCCCATTTCTATCTGGCAAACTGCGAAGCCGTGGCGGAATCAACGACCGGAATCATCGGAGCAAAAAGCAGCGAGCGATCAACGCCAGCCTCATTCTTTAGCGGTCCTTCATCGCGCCTCATTTGGTACGTGGGTAGCGCAAACAGAAAAGGGGCAGCAACTTCCAGCTCTTTTGGCCGATGGTTATGCAGTGGGCTGGCTCGTACCCGCAAAGACACGCCAGATTAGCGTCAGCTACGCGGGACCGCCAATCATTCTTCTCTGGGAGCTCGTGATCGCGGGATGGACATGTGCTCTGATCATGCTCATGATCAGGAGGAAAGTTGTCCCTTTCTTGAAGCAACATCCGCATTTGACGGGGCGTGAAGGCGAGTAAAATGCTTTGCGAGAACCAAGCGGGCGAACAACGTAACAAAATGTTTTTTGTCACAAGGGGCTTTGTCGTCGGGTGAACGCGAATTCCCAAAGCAGTTACGAAAGAGTAGTG
>JALYZK010000134.1 GCA_030945705.1 Vulcanimicrobiota bacterium
ATACACGCGACGCACATCGCGCAATTTTTCGAGCTTGCGCAGAATCGAGTGCAGGTGTTCCAAGTCGCTGATTTGCACGACCAGACTAACGACGGCAATTCGATCCCGTTTGACACGAGCGGTGACGGAAGACACGCTGGTTTTGGATTCTGCAAAGATGGCCATGATGTCTTGAAGTAAAGCCGCCCGGTCAATTGCTTCTACTTCAACATCAACCGCATGTGTAAAATCGGTCTTGCCAGCCCATGACGATTGAAGAATTCGTTCTGGTGTTGCAGTCATGTGAGCGACGTTGGGGCAGTCCGCGCGGTGAACGGAGACGCCTTTCCCTATCGTGACGTACCCCATAATCGGATCGCCTGGAACCGGACTGCAGCACTTAGAAAGTCGCACCAAAACATCGTCGACGCCGGCGATTCGAATGCCACTGGTTTTACGGGCAACGCGCCGCGATACGGATGGTGGCCGTCCAATCGCGGCAATATCAACGACGTTATCGGTTTTAACCTCTTCTTTAAGACGGTTAACCACGGAAAGCGCCGATGCATCGCCGAAACCGATCGCCGCATATAAATCGGTTGCGCCCGCATAGTTCATCCGGCGTGCGATTCGCTCGAGAACTTCGCCGCGAGCAACGTCTGGACGCATATGATGCCGCGCCAGTTCGTGTTCGACTGCTTCTTGGCCGACGAGCACGTTTTCTTCACGGCTTTCCTTTCGGAACCACTGCTTGATTTTATGTTTGGCGCTGGATGTCTTAACAATCGAGAGCCAGTCGAGGGACGGACGTCCCGAATTCTTGTTTACTAAGATTTCGCAGATATCGCCGTTGTTGAGCTGGTAGTCAAGCGACACGATCCGGCCGTTGACCTTTGCGCCCACGCAATGGTTGCCCACATCAGTATGAACTTGGTAAGCAAAGTCCAATGGCGTGCCCGCTGCCGGCATGCTAAAAACGTCACCCCGGGGTGAGAAGACAAATACCTGACTGTCGAACAGATCGAGTTTGAGACTTTCCATAAACATGCGCGAATCGCGCATGTCCTTTTGCCATTCAAGCAATGCGCGCAGCCATGAGAGTTTGTTCTCGTAGGGGTCGACCTTCCCACCTTCTTTGTAACGCCAATGCGCCGCAATCCCATACTCACCGGTACGATGCATCTGCCACGTGCGAATCTGTATCTCCAACGGTTCGCCGCTCGGGCCGACAACCGTCGTGTGCAGCGATTGATACATGTTGGGCTTGGGCATTGCGATGTAATCTTTGAAGCGCCCAGGCAATGGCGTCCACAGTGAATGAACCACGCCAAGTGCCCCATAGCAATCTTTAACCGAGTCAACGATGATGCGAATAGCCGTCAAATCATAGATCGTGGAAAAATCGCGGCCCTTCTTGAGCTTATTGTAGATGGAATAGAAGTGCTTTGGCCGCCCTTGGATCTCAGACCCGATAGAGAGCGCCGAAAACTGCTGTTGTAGTGATTCGATCACTTCCGCAACCGACGCTTCTCGCTGAGTACGAGTCTTGGCGACCCGTTCAACGATGTCGCGATACGCGTCGGGGTCGAGATACCGAAGACATAAGTCCTCCATATCCCACTTTATCTTCCAGATTCCCAGGCGATGTGCGATCGGCGTGTAGATATCCAGCGTCTCGCGGGCGATCGACTGTTGCTTGGCCGGCGGCAGGCTCGCGAGCGTACGCATATTGTGCAGACGATCGGCGAGCTTGATGATGATTACACGGATGTCTTTAGCCATAGCCATAAACATCTTGCGCAGATTTTCTACCTGCGCTTCTTCTTTCGATTGGTACGGGATGCGCGTCAGCTTGGTAACGCCTTCGACTAGTGAAGCAATTTCATCGCCGAATTCTTGCGTAACTTGCTCGCTCGTGATCGTCGTATCTTCGACCACGTCGTGCAATATTGCAGCAGCAACTGTAGCGCGGTCCATTTCCAGGTCCGCCAAAATCGCTGCCACCGATAAGGGATGTGCAATGTAGGACTCGCCTGAAGCGCGCAGTTGTCCCTTGTGCGCATCATCCGCGACCTGATAGACGCGCTTAAGCCACGAACCGTCAAGCGACGGGTCGTAGGTTTGCACTTTAGCGACCAATTCGTCTACGACCACTACCTTAATAATGACACATCGGCGGCCGCTTTGGAAAGTTAATAGGTAATAAAACTGGTGAGCTCAACACCTGGGAGCCGGTCGCGGCCCCGTAACTCCGCCAGCTCGATCAGGAAGGCGAAGCCTTCGATCTGCGCCCCAAGCCGCTCGAGCAGCTGGCGGGTCGCCTGCGCGGTCCCGCCTGTCGCCAGCAAATCGTCGACCACAACTACGCGCTGCCCGTGCCCCACCGCATCATCGTGAATCTCCAGGGAATTCGTGCCGTATTCTAGAGCATACTCTTGAACGAACTTCCCCCCGGGCAGTTTTCCCGGTTTACGAACCGGGACGAATCCGCAACCCAGAGCGTACGCTAACGGCGCGCCAAGCATGTATCCTCGGGCCTCGATGCCAACTACATAATCAATCGGACGGTCACGAAAACGATCAACGAAGAGGTCGATCGCAGCTCGAAAACCAGCGCGATCCCTTAAGAGGGGGGTTATGTCCCTGAACAAGATACCGGGAATAGGAAAGTCGGGAATCACCCGGATTAAAGACTCTAGCTGCACGGCCAGCAGCGTTCGTGGAACGGTTAGCGCGGCCTTTTCGTTTACTAGTCCGTTAGCGTTGGATACGAAAGGATCTGCTATGAAACAAAAACTACTCGCGACCGCCTTGGCGGCCGCGCTCTCCGCGGGATGCCTTGCTCCGGCGTTGGCCGATGGCGCGGCCAGCACGCGCAATATCTTAATCGGCGGCGCAGCAGCCGCGATTGGCATCACAAACTACAATCATAAAAAGCGCATCAAACAGGCTGAAATGCGCGAGCAGGGGCGGCGTCAAGCTAATTACCGCTCCTGGTTCTATCGGCACTATGGATACTATCCGACCGAATCGCAGTTCAAACAGTGGTACTATCGCACGTACGGACAGAACCCGCAGTAGGCGCGGAACTGACCGCGTAACGCACTCTGCATCAGCGTAACGATGAGTCGTCCGCCTCGCGCGGATGGCTCATTTTTTTTCCCAACGACGACCGGCGGCGCTTGCTCGTTGCCCTTGCTTTGGCTCTTGCTTTACATGAAATTATTGCTGGTCTGATTCCTCGCAATCAACTGCAACAACCGCAGCCAGAGATAATTATTTCGCGGATGGTGCGCCTCGTGCACCGTCCAACTCCCGCGCCGCGCAAACCTAAACTTTCGACCTCACCCAAACCGAGGGCCAACCCAAAATCGATCGTGGTTGTTCCCCAACGCCGTATCGCAACGCCGCGGCCCCTGGTGCAGCATGTCAGCCATCTTACGACCCAATCATCAGCGAGCCGCGCGCAGCGTAGCGGCTCAGCCAAACCCAAAGCGGCGGCGCTTCCCGAGGCTGCGGGTATCGCCGCTACGATCGGTGCGCGAGGCACGGGGAGCGGACAAGGATCCACAGGCGCCGGATCGGGTCACGGCACCGGCGGCAACGGAACCGGGGGAAACGGTGTGGGAACCGGCGGCCCCGGAACTGGTAACTCGGCTCAAGCGCCGGGCGAGATACCTTGCGGATTTGTTAGTTTCGTTAACATTAATACGCCGCACATGCTCGGCCATGCCGGACCCTTCGCGCAGGACATACGCATGGAAGTCACCTTCAAGGACGGCCACGTCGAGGGGCACGCGTTAGACTATCCGTTCGTCTACCCTGATGAACAATCATATCCATGGTCCGACGCGAACAGCCGCAAAAGTCCGCCCGATGAAATTTTATTTCAACCGCCGCCAGATAACAAAAAGATCGATGAACCGCCCCTTGTGAAGTACGTTGAAAAACATTCACCAGGCGGGCTTACGACTCTGGATCCTTGCCCCGGGGAGAAGTTGTAACCGGCCGTGCGTAGCGCGGTCGCATCGACTCCCTCTTAACCTCCAAATTCGAAACATCACGGTGTTGAGGCGGATGGGCGGGCTAGCTGTACCGCCATCTCGCGCACGATCTCTGCGATGAGGTCGTGTTGATAGTTGAAAACACTCCAATGATCGGCCCCCGGTATGAAGG
>JALYZK010000143.1 GCA_030945705.1 Vulcanimicrobiota bacterium
GAACATCACCGGCCAGGTCAACAAAATCGGCGGCGACTACGTGCGGTCGTTTGCACCGTGGATACCCGCGATGGGCACCTCCGCGCTTCTAGCCCAAAATCATCATCTTATGCGGCGGCTTGCCTACAGCGTGGTGGTCTTGTTGTTCTTTTTGCTCTTTCCGATGCGCGTTCGGGTTGCGCTGGAACGGGTGGAACAACATCCCGGTCTTTCTGCCGCGGTCGGTACGCTCGCATTCGTGGCTATCTTGCCGATCATGGTCTTGCTGCTGCTCAGCATCGTCGGAATTCCGCTCATCGCGCTCGAATTCGCAGCACTATTCGCGGGAATCTTCATTGGACAGGCCGCGCTCTCGCTGTTGATCGGCCGGCGGCTATACGAACTGGTGAGTCCCCACACAACGCCTTCACCGCTGGGCGCGCTCGTTTTAGGTTTGGTAATCGTGAGTGCAGCGGAAATAGTGCCGGTAATGGGCGGATTAGTAACAGCGGTAGTTTGGCTGGTAGGCTTGGGCGCCGCGGTCTTGGCTTTCGTACGCGAAGCGCATTTTCAAGCCGCACGCGCCCCCATTAGCGGACCCCCCATGAATCCCGCCTAAGTACAGGCGGACTATGGCCACCATACCCCGGACGAGCAACTTTGCGGCTCGGACTACGCGTCTGCGCGCCTCGACAATCCGCGAAATGCTCAAAGTCACGCAACAGCCCGACGTAATTTCATTTGGTGGCGGCTTACCGGCTCCCGAACTCTTTCCAACCCGGGCCATATCCGAATGCACTCGGCTGGTGATGGAGCACTACGGAGCTGCGGCGCTGCAATATAGCGTCACCGAAGGTATACCCGAGATGCGGCGCTGGGTGGCCCGGCGCCTGAGCAAACGATTCGACGCGGAGTTCCAACCCGAACACGTTCTCATCACAAACGGTTCGCAACAGGGCCTCGACCTGCTTGCAAAAATTTACCTCGATCCGGGCGATCACGTGGCCGTCGAAAATCCGTCATATCTGGGGGCAATTCAGGCTTTTGATTCGTATCAAGCACGCTATCTTACGGTCGATACGGATGAGAACGGCATGGTCCCCGAATCCCTGGAAGCCATACTTGCCCACGCATCGCCGCCGCCCAAGTTCGTGTACGTGGTTCCCAACTTTCAGAATCCCACCGGACGGACGCTTTCGGGGGAACGCCGGGAACCGATCGTGCGGATTTGTGAGCACTATGATGTTCCGCTTATCGAGGATGACCCGTACGGCGAGCTGCGCTTCGAAGGACAACATCTGCCCGCGTTGATTTCATACCGGTCGCACGGCACGCTAATCTATAGCGGGACAGGGTCGAAAATCGTCGCGCCTGGACTGCGCATCGCCTGGCTGGTAATGCGCAACCAGGAGGTGATGGAGCGCCTGGTGCTGTCCAAACAAGCCGTCGATTTACATACCGGCTCCCTGGCGCAATACGTCTTTCATCAATATGTCAATAATGAGGACGCGCTCGCGGGTCACATAACTACCATCGAGACTGTGTACGGATTGCGGCGCGCGATGATGTACGAAGCGCTCAAGGAATTTATGCCGCCATATGTCACTTTCAACCGCCCCGAGGGCGGGATGTTCTTATGGGCCAGTATCGATGGACCGGTCGACACCGAAGAACTGCTAAGAGTTGCCGCGGCGCAAAAGGTGGTGATTGTGCCGGGCGTTGGATTTTATCCGCATCGGGACAACCACAACGGCATGCGGCTCAATTTCTCCAGCTCGGGAGAGAGCGCTATCCGAACCGGCATCGAACGCCTCGCACAGGCTGTCCGCTCACTCGTGCAGTAATGCCCCCGTCATGCTGCGCCTGTCCAATCACGCTGCTCCTATAAGGAGGAAATCGTGGCCGAACAAGTTGTTACTGGCATCTCTCAGTCTTCGGAACCCGAACACATTGAAAGCACCGTCTGCGCGCAACAGACGGTGGATTGCGAAAAAGTGGCGGTAATTACCAAAGACTCGCCGACTGAATCGCATGAGAATTCGATCGTGCGCTTTATCCACGCCGGTGACTTTGCGCAAACAACCGATACATCGAACGATGTGATTCGTGGAAATACGGGAATTATGACCAACGTGGGCGGCGTAAACATTCCGGGGATAAGTTCGGACACTCGCTATTTCGGTTTCTTCGCGCACCCGGAAATTATCGATCATTTTGCCGACGTTCCGATTCCGCAAGATCAAGTGCAAAACTACAACGATGCGATCGAAGCCGGCCGCGGTGTGGTGACATATAAGGCGTCTAGCGAAGAAGTTTCCGGCGTCGAGCAAGCGTTCCGCGATGCCGGTTTGAAAAACGTCAAGACGTTTGGCGAGGCTTCGCAGACGACGCGTTAAGGGCGCACTAAAATCGGGTGGTTTACTGTAATACGAAACTGCATACTCGGGTGCTTGTATCCCTTGTAATTCGAGCACAGTTTTGCCGAATTCTTACAAGCCACAGTAACCATTACCCGCACGTTTGCTAAAACCCCCGAGGCGTTCCTTTGCGGCGGCCTCTGTGCCACGCTCAGCGGCGCGATGGATCACGACTGACCGCCGAGTTAATTTCCATCGAACATGCGACGAACCATCTCGAAAAATTATATTGCAACGCCGGAGCTGGCTTCGAAGGTAGCCTTCGGGCTAGATAATGTACGTCGATGGATTTTTCCATTTGTGGACATGATGGTCGCCAACCTCAATGAAGAGTCGGATATTCGGTATTTTTTCCGCGGCGGGAAGAGAAGACACCCCACAATATCGAACGGATTGCACGCGTGACCGTTCAACGGGATAAGAGTTCGAACCAGCTAAGGCTACAAGTGACCGACAAAATAGCTGTAAGGGCTGCTTCCCGGAGGCGCCCCCTGCGGCTGCGCCGGACGCTGCGTGTCATCCGCTACAAATATCGTGATCCGCTGCAACGTGTGTTGCGCAGTGAATTCGTACGTCACGGCACGCTCTTATTTGCCTCCACGACGCTGATAAATACGTTCAACTTCATTTTTCACTTTTTCAGCACTCGCCTTCTAGGCGTCGAGAGCTACGGCGCGCTGGCGTCCCTGATTAATGGTCTTGCTATCATGTCAGTTCCGGCCACGGTCCTTACACTCATCGTGGTAAAGTATTGCGCCGAGCTTCACGCGGTCGATGATGCGGGGAAAATACGCCAGCTTTCCCTGCGTTTCATTACCTATACCGCTCTCGTGGGTTGCGTACTCTTTACGAGCGTGGTGTTATTTAGCTATTCCGTTGCAGCGTATTTGCACATTTCGAGTATCCAACCTGTAATTTTCGCTGCCTTCATCCTTTGGATGAATCTTATTTCTCCCGGTGCGCGCGGAATTCTTCAGGGCACTCAGGACTTCGTGTCGTTTGCGCTATCCTCCGCAATAGAAGTTATCGGGAAAGCAGCGATCGCTTACATACTCATTGTTGCCGGTTTCGGTTTAAACGGTGCAGTAGCAGGCTTTGCAGCGGCGAGCACGTTGAGCGCGGTCTACACGATTTGGGCTGCATCGCGGCATTGGGGAAAACCAGGCGCCGTTTTACGTTTTGACCTGCGCCGCTTGATGGAGACGAGCGGCGGCATCGCGGGTTCAACTCTTGCGCTGACCATTCTTAGCTTCTCGGACGTTCTGCTCGTCAAGCATTTCTTTTCAGGCCATCAAGCCGGCTTGTACGGTGCGATTTCCTTGGCTGGGAAAATTTTGTTGTTCGTTGCGGCTTTCGTGCCGACGTTGGTCTTACCCAAGGCCACTGCATTTGTAACTCAAGGTAAGTCTCCACGCCCGATTCTTCTGCAAGCGATGGGTGCGATGATTTTGTTATGCGCGGCAGTCCTTACCGGCTATTTGTTCTTCTCTCGATTCATCGTAACTTTGATCGCCGGATCGGCGTACCTTTCCGTCGCGCCATACCTTTTGCGTTACGGCTTTGCGATGACTATGCTTGGAAGTGCAACCGTGGTTGCTAATTATAAGATTGGGTTGCATCGCTTCAGCTTCATTGTCGCGCTTTCGGTTGCGGCCATTAGTGAAATCGTCGCTATTTATGTCTTCCACCGGACGCTGAATCAAGTCATTAACATTTTGGTGATTGGGCATACTTTTGCATTCATCGGATCACTCGCCGATACCAAGCTACAATTTGCAAGACGGCGTCGGTCAAAAATTGTAGATCAAGCCGGTTAATAGTCC
>JALYZK010000177.1 GCA_030945705.1 Vulcanimicrobiota bacterium
GCTCTGGAGAGGTCCACTTGTGACTATGAAATCAGAAATCATTAGAAGCAAGCGTATTGCGGGCTGGCCCTACATCCTCGCTGTCGTCGCCGCCCTGTCGGCGATTGCATTGTTCCCACAGCCCCGACACAAGCTCCATCTGATGCTGGCGGGAGCCTTGCCTTTACCAACCGCACCCGAATCTAAACGGCTCGCAATCGGCGACAATTTCACGCCTTTAGCCATGCAGCCCGTTCATGGAACCGATTCCACGATCAAACATCGCCCCCACCGTCCGCTGCTCATCAATGTCTTCACCACATGGTGCCCTCCCTGTCAACAAGAAATGCCGGCGCTTACCCGATTTTCCAAAGAGTTCGGAGGCAGCTTGGACATTGTGGGCATCGACCAAGAACAGAATCCCGAAATCGTAGACTCCTTCGAGCACTCGTTCGGCGCGAACTTTCCAACGTATATCGATAATCGCCATCTGACCGAGAAAATTTTTAGTGCACGCTTTATTCCAACCACCGTGCTGGTTAGTGCCGATAACAAAGTCATGAGCATCCATCATGGCCCGCTGACCTACCCAGATTTCGTCACCATGGCAAAAACCGGGGGACACGGCTCGATCTAGCATGAGCAGAGCCAAACCATCCCCGCTTAGCGTGGAGGAATGGATTGCGTTTGATAAGCGCTATCCCGCTCCGACATTCTTTGCACGTCCCGCTTGGATGAAGGCTCTGTGTAGCGTAAATCCACACCTAAAACCATTTCCAATGCGCGTGGAGTTAGCGAACCAAAAAAGTTTCGTTGTTCCGCTGCTCAGCGGGACGGCACGCTTGATGCGCTGGAAGCAGCTCGTCGGCATGCCCTTAGGTACGTACACCTGTTTTATCGGCGATGACGGCTCACTGCCGAACGCCGGGGAATGCACGGAAATTATCGATGTCCTGTCACGTCACTCGGACGCGCTCACCCTTGTAATGTGGCCGCTTCTTCCTCAGCCTAGCCCTCAGTCGAACCAACGAGCGGCCGTGGTCACCATGCACGAAACAGGACTGATTGATTTGCGTAGCGGAGCCGAGCAAGCTTTGAGTCGAGTTTCAGGGATTAGTAGGCGCATGGCGGGTCAAGCCTCTCGACGCGGCGTTACCTGCGCACACGAGACCGGACAAGAAGCAGTGGATCTCTACTACGGAGTGCTCGAGAAATCGGCAAAGCGCTGGGCTCTGCCCGCGCCCACGATATCGAAAGACTTGATATCCGCGACCTTAAAGCTTTCCGCCAAGGACGCGGAAGTTTGGATAGTCCGCCATGGCGAAAATCCAATTGCCGG
This sequence comes from Vulcanimicrobiota bacterium, assembly GCA_030945705.1. GTDB lineage: Bacteria > Vulcanimicrobiota > Vulcanimicrobiia > Vulcanimicrobiales > Vulcanimicrobiaceae > JALYZK01. The sequence continues at coordinate 1,319 of JALYZK010000177.1, forward strand.
CGGCGTTATACTATACGGAAGCCAAGAGATGTTTTTTTGGAGTGCCGCGATGCTAACAGAATTCAGTGCTCTGCGGCCCAGCAATGCACTGAATTTTGCGCTCATTAGCGCAGCCGCGCAGCGCGGAGTGGATTGGTATAACTTAGGATCCAGTGAAGGGCTTCCTGGTGTCGCGCGCTTCAAGCGTGATCTAGGCGCTGAAACGCGGTACTACCCCCGGATCGAGTGTCATAAGCCTCTATTTGCCGCCTATAAGCGTTTAGGGAAGCTCTTCACAATCGCGCAGCCCGTCAAACCAGCCATGCAGCCGTGAAAATCAGCCTACAGAAGAATCTCAGCGGCACCCGCTTCCATTGATCTAAGTGCGAAAACTATTAATCAACGACGGTCTAATAACGTTAACATCTCGACTTGGGAGCCTGGCGTTCGCTGTCGCGCTGAGTATATTGACGGCAAGGATACTGGGACCTGAAGGCAGGGGGATCTACGCGCTGCCCACCATCGACGCGGGCTTGGTCTCAGCGCTGTTTACTGGATTAACAAGCTCCGTATCTTACTTCATGCTCAACAAAAAAGTTGGGCGTGGCGCGTTCGCTCCCGCTTTTCTGACCGCTGGTATTTTCGTAGCGATGGGCAGTGTCGGCATTGTCATCCTGGCCACTCTGGCGAACCAACGTTGGGCAATAGCGCCAGCCATCGCATCGCTACCTTTTATCGCTCTGATGAACATATCTGTGGGGATCCTCACGGGCGTAAAAATGGTGCGGTATAACGGGGTGGTAGGCTTACTCTCGACGGTTGGCACCTTCACCCTCATGATCGTGGGATTCAGTTTTTTCTCCCGCACGCCGACGATCGCGATCGCTGCGTGGCTTATTAACTTGGCCGTGCTTGCAGGTTGCGTGATAACGGTGGCCCTTTATAATTCACGGCATTTGCCCCTCGTCGCGCTGCCTTTTCGCGAGTATTTTCGGTTTGCAGCCAAGCTTGGGGCGGTTAATTTGCTGACTCTGCTTAATTACAGGATCGATGTGTATATCGTCGCGATGTTGACTTCACCGGCTACGCTTGGCATTTATACGTTAGCCGTTGCTGCGGCGGAAAGTCTGCAAACCGTCGCACAAGTTGCGACCATTATTACCGCTCCGCATATCGCGAGCTTAGATCGTAAGGCAGCCCTGGCCCTCACGTCTCGGTGCGTGCGTAACAACACGGCGATCGCTGCGCTGCTGTGTGTTATTGTGGCGTTCGCCGCTCCATTCCTAATTCAAGCTGTCTATGGCACCAGATTCATGGCAATGATCCCGTCGCTGCGCGTTCTATTGATCGGCGTCGTGGGGCTTTCTGGCGCCAGTCCACTTTCTAGTTTCTTCACGTTAAAAGTTGGAAGACCTGAAATTTCCATGGTAATGGCGAGTATCTCCGCTGCAATATGCCTTGTTGTAACCATCTTGCTTCTGCCCCGCATCGGGATACTCGGCGCGGCAATAGGAACCGCAGCGTCTTACGTCTTTGCACAGACCGCGAGCATTTGGTTTTTTTGTCGCAATACCGGAGTGAGCTATGGGACCGTTCTCTTCATTACCCACGACGATCTGGCTTTCTATCGCGATGTAGTCCTCGGCGGCGTGCGCCACGTCAGAGCGGCTCTTTCGTCCGCACTGTTGCGACCATAGAGTGCGCTTGCGCCTTACAGCGCGAAGATCGGTCGCCATTTCGGGCCTGCAGTTTTTCGTTTTTGAATTCTTCGGTGGTTCAAACGAGCATCTAACGGGATGGCAGCATCGTATAATACGATTCGGCTCTAGATTGAAATCGTTTGTGAGCTTACTCGAAATTGTATTTAGCGACGTGTGGTACACGATCGGAGCGACCAGGAGCAACCGCTTTATTGAGGCAACTGCTGCTTTATTGCGTAAACCCCGCGTGATGCACTGGGTCGGCACCGATATCGAAGTTGCCCGCAAAAATCCGTCCGTAATTGCTCGGCTCAAAGCGCAACATGTCCTTCACCTAGCTGAAGTTGATTGGACCGCAAGGGAATTGCACGACTTAGGATTCGCCGCTCGAATCGCACCCTTGCCGCCTCGCCTCATGAAGCGTTCACTATCAGCAATGCCTGATATTTTCACGATGCTGCTTTACCTGCCTCGAACGCGAGCGGAATTCTATGGCCGGGCAGAATACGAGCGCTTGATTCACAACTTGCGTCGGGAAAAAATTCGCTTTCTTATCGTGGGCGGCGGCCACTTAACGACCGACTTCAGCGCTCCCGTTGAAAATTTGGGATTTCAACCTTCGATGGAAGAAGTCTACGCAAACTCCTCTGCACTTCTGCGCATACCAAAACGCGATGGTCTTTCCCTTATGGTCTTAGAGGCCCTATCTTTAGGACGCTATGTAATCTGGTCACAGGCGTTTCCTTTTGTAACATCCGTTACCGACTACTCGAGTATCGAAGCGGCCGCGAGAGGCTTTCTTGAACGCCACCTCAACGGCGCGTTGCCGCTACAGATTGAAGCTTCTGCATTTGTTGCGGAGCGATATGACTACGCGCGCTGTCTAAAAGACATAGCGACTGCTTGGAATGACTCAAGGAACTGCAACTAATGCCGCCTCGGGAACCATGAGCGCTTGCATTGCGTTAACTTTGCATGTATTTGTTAACTTTAATCATTGGAGGGATTTCATGAGAACCGGGTTATTAATTGCACTCGCACTGTTTATGGGGACCGCGACGTTTGGCACGGCACAGGCAGCATTGGGAACACGGAGCCCACACTGCACTTCCGCTCGGACCAGCGTGTACGGCACCATCACTTCCGTCGAAGGAAGTACGTTTTCGCTCAATGCAACGGACGATTTAAATGGCCGATACATTCGGACGACCCGCGCAGACGGCAACCTCTTAGTGCGGGCCACGCGTGCTCGCATTAACAGCGACGGCTTGACCGTTCATCCCGGGGTCTTCGCGGGCATCTTCGGGTGCTTTTCCGGTCGCAACAATTTTATCGCGTCGGAAGTAACACTGGCGACTTCACTGCGGACTTATCCCCGTAGTCA
>JALYZK010000210.1 GCA_030945705.1 Vulcanimicrobiota bacterium
TCAAAAACGGGTTCGTCTAGCGGCGGTCCTTCGCGGAGCGGCGATCACCCAGTCGGGAGCCGCTTCGCTGGCGTGAAACACGACTTTGCCAACGATTTCAGTTCGGGTATGCGAATCGGTTTTGAGCAGCATACTCTTGATGTGCAAAATGACTGTAGATTTGGCAATGTTCAGTTGCTTGGCGATCTCGCTCGTTCGGGCTCCCTCAATGAGCAACTTGAGGACCTGAGACTCGCGGGGCGTGATTAAGTACCGCTCGGTCACTTTTCGCAGATTGTCGCGCGACTTGAAACGTTCGACGAAGATCGCCATATAATCGCCAAGTGCTCCGTTCATCCACGCGACCCGTATAATAGTAGAGGAATTTGGCAAGGCAACCAGCATTGCTGGCCGTTCATCGGGCGGGTACCGTCGCAGGGTCAAATTTCGTACCGTTTTCTCGATCAATGGCGGAAGGCGTTCGTGCGAAAAGCGTTCCTCGGCGCGCTTCCCGGTGGCGTGCATCCCTTCCCATGCCAGCATCACCTTGTATTCAGCGTCGACAATGTAAAGATTCGGCATTGCCCGCTGGTTAATCATCTTGAACTGCTGCGGCTCGACCGCCCGGCGCTTATCCACGGCGCCGCGTTTTAGCGGCGATCGGACGACGGTCCTTTAAGGCGAGGGCATGAATCGAACATGCGAGTCAAGGATTTGCGATCCCGTGCCTTCCCACTTGGCTACCTCGCCGCACTATGGAACCATCCTCGGCGCCAGCGCGTTTCGCGGGAAGGACGGATTATGCGCCAAATTGCACTGCTAAACCTACGGATTGTCATGGAAAGCCTGCGTAATGCGCAGGCTTCGAGGGGAAAGGTTCATGTAGTGCTTTCGGTCCGCCGATAAGGTAATATGCGCCTCCTTATACGGGGCGTTTCCGTTCTTCGCCGAACTTCTTTTTGCAGCTTACAATGAGAATACACCTATGCACGAGCCAGCAGTGACTCCAAAGAACGATAACCGCGGTACAGCGGCGGCGCAGCCGGCGCCGGTTGCCCCCGACAGCACATTGCGGGGCATGCGGCCGCAGGTGAAGATTGGCCTAATCGTTATCGATCTTTTGCTCTTTCTCATCGCAGTAAAGCTCTCGGCGGCTTTGGGTGACATCCATAGCGCCACGCGGGTCCAACTACTTATCCTTGCAGGCGTGCTGTTCGTCGCAAGCTTGACTGCAGAACCTAAGGGCGAAACCGCCCGAACATTCGATTTTTCCGACGTTCTGCGTCTAACCTTGGGTGCTGCAGTCGGCACTTTGGCCGCGTTAGCCTTTGAAATGGTGCCGTCGCCTCTGGCGCATGCGTCTGGGCGACTGGTAATAATCGCTGCCCTTCTTGGCTTTATTTTTCGCTTGGCCGTCCGTATCGGGATCGTCAGCACCAGAACAAGGTTGATCCGTAGGCGTCGGGGGGCCTTACCCACACTCGTGGTCGGCGCGGGAAAGGCTGCGACCTCGCTCGTTCGGGTCATATCGGAGAATCAGAAGCTCCCCTACGTTGTGGAAGGCTGCGTTGACGATCAGGCCTTATCAAAACGCGTAGAAGGCGTCCGAGTCCTGGGTAAAATGAGTGATCTCCCCGCCTTGATCGCTCGTTACGGTATCGAGTGCGTTATCGTGGCCATACCCGCTGCGCCGCTTCCCTTTATTAACAGTATTGTGGACACATGCGCGGGCATCACGAATGAGAACGGGAAGCGGGTCGTGGTCAAGGTGCTTCCCGGCGCCTCAGAGCTGCTTTCGGACGCCGTAAAAATTTCCCGCCTGCGCGACATTCGCTTGGAGGATGTACTCTCGCGAGCGCCCGTCCAGATTGATTTATCCACGGTCGCGCCGCATTTGGAAAATCAGGTGATTCTCGTAACTGGAGCCGGTGGTTCAATAGGCAGCGAGCTTTGCCGGCAGATTGTGGCGTTGAATCCACAATTACTGATCCTGCTCGGGCATGGCGAAAATAGTCTGTTCGCGATCGAGCAGGAGCTGCGTTACAGATTTGGCTTTACGAGAACCCGCATGGTCTTGGCAGATGTGGCCGACATGCCGGCAATTCGAAATGTCTTCTCCGTGTACCGCCCGCGAATTGTCTTTCATGCTGCCGCCCACAAGCACGTTCCCATTCTTGAAAACAACATATGTGAAGCGGTACGCAACAACGTTGTGGGAACCCACGTTGTCGCACTGGCCGCGGCGGCATCCGGAGTAGCCAAATTTGTCCTCCTATCTACGGACAAGGCGGTCAACCCAACCAGTGTGATGGGAACGACAAAGCGCATGGCTGAACTGGTGTGCCAATCCTTTGCGCATGGCAGTGGTACTGAATTCGTGTCAGTGCGTTTTGGAAACGTGTTGGGCAGCCGCGGGAGCGTCTTACCAATTTTTCAACGCCAACTGGAAAGCGGTGGGCCGCTCACCATCACGCACCGAGACATGGAACGCTTCTTTATGACGATCCCGGAAGCCGTTTCTCTTGTTTTGGAAGCGATGTCCATTGGACACGACGGCCAGGTGTTTATTCTAGACATGGGCGAGCCGGTGAAGATTTTGCGTCTTGCCGAGACCGTTATTACCCTCGCCGGTCTCACACCTTACCGGGATATCGATATCGTCGAAACGGCGATGCGCCCTGGTGAAAAGCTTTATGAAGAAACCTTAACCAGCAGCGAGGGGCTGTCGAAAACTAATCACGAACGGCTCTTTATCGCCCAGCAGGAGAGGGTGGCATATCAGAAGATCGCTCATGGAATTCAAATTTTGCAACGGGCCGTAGCGACTTCCGATTGGAAACTGGCGGTCACGACGATGCGTGAATTTGTGCCCAGCTTCACCATGGGGGCGCACCTTAGTGATGCGTTGCAGCCGCCCGCAACCGTTGCGGCGGTGGGACCAATAATACTTAAGCGGCCGGAGTTCTCAAACGGCACAAACGGGATTTCATCCAAAAACAAGCATGTCGAAGAAGAAATCCATCGGTCAAAATTAGCCGCTTCACCCGGTAAATAAAAGGACGTTTCATGAGGTTACTCCAGGGTGCCGCTGACATCAGTGTGCTGGATCGGCGCGCGTCGCTCTTACATAAAATCGAAAATCATACCGCAACGGTCGGGGTAGTAGGCATTGGTTACGTAGGTTTGCCGCTGGCGGTTGAAAAGGCAAAAGTAGGTTTTAGAGTTATCGGCTTTGACCGCAATACAATTCGGATAAACCAGATCAATCAGGGCCTGAACTATATTCGGGATGTCTCGGACGCTGATTTATCGGCAGTCGTGCATAGTGGAAAGTTATCCGCGACCTCCGATTTCAGCCCTTTAGAGAAGTGCGATGCCATCATCGTTTGCGTACCCACGCCGCTTACGGCAAATCTCGATCCCGATATTTCTTACATTCGAGCGGTCGGGGCAGAGATCGCAAAGCATCTTCGTC
>JALYZK010000006.1 GCA_030945705.1 Vulcanimicrobiota bacterium
GTGCCACCTCCGGACATCTTAAGTTAAACGCTGCCGACACGGCAGCGCTTCGTGTGATAAGCCGTCCACAAATAGACCGTAAGATCCATCAACGGGATGCTGCGGTCGCCGCAATCATCACATCACCCGCTTCAACGACAAAATGCTGAAGTTATGATGATGCGGGCATCCGAGTATGCGCCGTACTTTGGACCCCGAAAGCGTTAGATTAGATCCTAATGTGCGACTTTCGTCGGAAATTGAAAGCCATACGAACGAAAAGGGCGCCCCGTTATTGGGCGCCCTCGTTCTCCGTGGTGGGAAGGGTCATCTACAGGAGACCAGGGCCATTGCCCAACCCGCCGCAGTTCTCGTTCGAACGAGATAACCGTCCGAGGTGCGATCATAAACCTGATAACCCGCTCTTAGCGCGTCGGCTAGCGATTTGAAGATCATGAGACCTGCCATATTGTGGACCCTCCTTTCCTCCTATTCAGTCTACTCTACTAACGCGTTTTTGCGGCGTCCGGTTCAATTACTTTACCATAGATATTTAAAAATTGCGTTACGATGGTATGTACCCCATGTGAGAGAAGCACTTTTTCATGCCGAGGTCGGAAACGGTTTCCGCGGTCCATTGTACTACGGTCCTCGATCGCCGTGAGCCGGCTAACGGTGTCATCGTCTTAGGCTTACACGCACCGCAACTAGCCCATGTGACCCGCCCAGGACATTTTGTTATGGTCGTACCGCCCAGCGGCCAACGGGCGGCCACCGCGCTCGGTATCTATGAGGCACACCATCAGCGCATAAGTATTATGTTTGTTGTTTGCGGAAGCCGTACGCGCGAACTGGCGCAGTTACACGTCGGAGAGCAAGTCGATCTTTTTGGACCGCTAGGCAACGGTTTCGACTTATCGTCAAATCCCAAAAGTGTTGCGATCGTCGCTGGTGGCGTTGGACTCGCCTCCGTTTTGTTGCCTGCGAAATCCGTCCTCTCCGCCGGCGGGCACGTGCGGCTCTATTACGGCGCTCGCACGAAGTCATTGTTGGTCGATGCAGAGATCTTTTCGGCAGCGGGTTGCCAGGTTGAGTGCGCAACCGACGACGGCTCGCAAGGCTTTCACGGCTACGTCACCGAGCTGGTGCGCGAGTCACCGGACCTCCCCGAACTCATCATCGGTTGTGGGCCCTCGCCGATGTTGCGGGCGCTTGGAAGAGTTGCGCAAGCGCGCGGCGTTCGAGCGCAACTTTCTTTAGAAGAAACGTTCGCTTGCGGAGTTGGGGCATGTTGGGGTTGTGTAGTACCCATAAGCTCCAACAGCGTTCAAGCCCCGGGGTTCCCTAGAGTGCTACCATCACAATCGCAGCGAGAGTACGTTTACGCCCGTATTTGTAGAGACGGTCCGGTTTTTTGGTCCGATGAACTGCGCTGGTGAGTAGTGATTAAACCGCGGAGCGATCTTTCGGTGCGTATTGGAAAACTGGAACTTCCTTATCCGACGCTAATGGGAAGCGGTTGTTACGGTTCCGGGGAAGAATTTTCATCGTTTATTGATCTGGGTGAAATTGGGGCCGTCGTTCTCAAGAGCGTGACGCGTTTTCCACGTTTAGGAAATCCCGCGCCACGACTGATTCAGACCCCAGCCGGGCTGCTCAATGCCATTGGTTTGCAGAATCCCGGAATCGATTGGTATCTTGAACATGAGCTTCCCAAGTTCGCTTCTCGACCGTGTGCGATGGTGGGCAGTGTTGCGGGGTTCTCGATTGACGATTACGGATATGTGACTGCGCGACTAGCCGCGCGCGACGAAATCGGGGCGATTGAATTAAACATTTCTTGTCCTAACGTAGCTCACGAGGGAGAGACTTTTGCCTGCGATCCGCAGTTAACTGCTCGCGCGGTGTCACTCGCGCGCTCCGTGACCGACAAAACGCTCATCGTGAAACTCTCTCCAAACGTCACTGACATCGGCGCTATCGCGAAAGAAGCGCAAGACGCCGGCGCGGACGCCCTTGCAGTTATCAATACCCTTCGCGGCATGGCGATCGACGTCGACACATGGAGGCCCAGGTTGGGTAATATCACCGGAGGCCTTTCGGGTCCCGCCATTCGCCCCATCGCGGTGCTCGCCGTGTACGAAGTGGCGCGCGCGGTGAGAATTCCGATTATCGGTCAAGGCGGCATTGAAACGCTCAGCGACGCGCTTGAATTTTTCCTTGCAGGCGCGAGCGCGATCTCTATAGGCACGGCAAATTTTACCGACCCGCGCGTGCCCGCTCGCATCGTTCGAGAGTTGCGCGATTATCTCGAGAAACGTAACGTGAGCGCATTGAGCCACATCGTTGGGAAAGCCAACATCGGATTCGCAAATGCGCACCAGTTTGGCGGAGATGAAGGATGAGCCAGCTAATCGTCGCCCTTGACTTGGAGACTGTCGAGGCCGCAGAAGATTTGCTCGAAAAATTATACGAATTCGACCTCATCTTCAAGATTGGGTATGAAGCACTGTACGGCTACGGCGAGCGGATCTTTCAAACACTGCAAGAACGCGACATGCGCTATTTCGTGGATGCGAAACTTCACGATATTCCACGCTCGATAGCCGCAGCCGTGCGCGCCCTGGTGCGGCCCGGCACGCGTATCATCAGCGTCCATGCGTTGGGAGGTCATGCTATGATGCGAGAGGCTGTTGACGTGGCGCAAGAGCGTGCGGCGGTCTTGGGGCTGGTAACGCCTCAAATTTTTGCCGTAACCGTGCTGACCAATATCGCGTCTGAAGATTTGGGCGAACTTGGACTACGCGGCGGGCCGGCGGAGAACGCAATTCGGCTTGCGGCGCTTGCCCGCGATGCGGGATGCAGCGGTGTCGTTTGTAGTGCTCACGAAGTTTCAGACTTGAGGAATTTCTTCGGTACTGGGTTTTTGACATTAACGCCAGGCATCAGACTCGCCGGCGAAGCGCACAACGACCAAAAACGTGTTATGACTCCCGCTCAGGCGTGCGCGACCGGAGCTGACTACCTCGTCGTCGGACGCCCGATTACCAATGCCGTTGATCCGGTAAAGGCAACCCGCGCGATCTTGGCCGAGATGCGGTAGCCTTTGAACCTTGTTGCAACCCTGCAAACTGTGTTGACCGAGCGCGGTGCCGTGCTGCAGGGTCATTTCAGGCTTTCATCAGGGCGTCACAGCAATTTATTCGTGCAGAAGTTCCGCATTTTGGAGGACCCGGTACTTGTGGAACTCGTGGCGGCGCAGATAGTTCGTGAGTTCGCGCGCGCGGAGCCAACCGTCGTGGTGAGCGCAGCCGTGGGCGGGATCATACTTGGCTATGAAGTCGCTCGTCAATTTCGCACAAAAGCGATCTTCGTTGAAAAAGAGCGAGGAATACCGGCACTGCGACGGGACTTCGTGCTACACGAGAGCGATCGCGCCGTCGTCGTAGAAGATGTCGTAACCACCGGTGGATCCGTTCGTGAGGTTTTGAATGTCGTTCGGCAGCGCGGTGCACAGGTTGTTGGTATCGGCGTCATCGTGCAGCGCAGCGCTGTTGATTTAGGTGTCCCGACAACGACTCTGTTAGAAATTCCCATGGCCTCTTACGTCGCTGAGCAATGTCCACAGTGTGCTGCAGGCGTTCCTCTTACGGATCCAGGGTCTCGCCGTTCGTGACCGGCAGTACGCTAATTCGGGTAGGAACGGCAGTTGACCGTCGATTTGTTGCAGAGCTTGGCGCAGGGACAGTTTCAGATAGCGTAGCGCCATTCCGCTCGGCCGAGCAGGCGATGGTGGAAATGAGCTTCGAGCGCCTCTTAAACTTCGTCTGGGAGCAATCGCACATATTGCTTGTGGCGCTGAACGAAGATCGGCGCGTCGGCTTCTTGTTATTGCTCGATACTTTTCCAGACGAAGTGACGGGGATGCCGCAGGCATTTATTGCCTACATGGCGGTGAAACCGGAATACCGCAGGCAGGGCATCGGCTCCGCGCTGCTGCACCGGGCAGAGGTAATCGCGCGGGATCTCGGCCTGCCCTACATGGCCTTGATGGTGACCGAACATAACGAGGCGGGGCGCGTTGTTTACGAGAACGCTGGATACATCACCGAACGAAGGTTGTTGTGCAAAATCCTGTGAATGCGCCGCTTTTGCGGCGCGTTCTCCTATGGGCGGCAGCAATCGCTCTTTGCATCCTTGCGCTGTGGCTTGCCGCGAAAATTCCAAGGACCATTACCGTCTTTGTCATCGCTGGGTTTATTGCGTTCGGCGTGCAACCGGTGGTCGTTCATTTGGAAGAACGCCGGATGAAGCGGCCGTTGGCAATCTTATTGGTGTATGCAATTCTGCTGATTTTAACTATCGTCGGTATTGTGCTAGTCGTGCCGGCAACCCTCGAACAAAGCCAAGTTCTTATGATTAACGCGCCTGGCTATCTCAAGGCGTCACAGGCTTGGATCGTTCAGTTTGAAACCACCTTGCGCACTCACTTCGGTGATTCCAGCGTTCCCGCCACTTTTGGGAATCTGCAAAATCTAGTTAGTGCAAAAATTGGTGCGTTGCTGACCGGTTCTCTTGCCTCACTCGGCACCCTTTTGATTGACACTGCTACAGCCATCTTCATTGGCCTTTCGGCGCTCATCCTTTCATTTTTCTTTCTACTGCAAGACCGACAAATTGGAGATGCGTTCGCAAGCATATTTCCCGCTAACAAGCAAGGCACTGCGCGCGAACTGGTGTCCGAGATAACTCGGATCTTCGGGAGTTTCATTTCCGGCCAGGCTATCGTAAGCGCGATTACCGGCCTCGTCATAACGATCGCGCTGGAGCTCGTCGGTTTTAAGTATGCGCTGATTCTAGGCATCATTAGCGGCATCGCTTATGCCGTTCCGATTGTCGGAATGCTTGCAGCTCACGTGCTCGGTGCAATCATCGCTGCGCCACAAGGTTTGGGAATGATTGTGTCGGTGCAAGTGGTCCTCTTTATAATGGCGCGCATTAGCGATAACGTGCTTGTTCCTAAGATAATGGGTAGCAGTGTGGGTGTCTCTCCGATTGGGGTGATGTTCGCGGTGTTCGCGGGCGGTGAACTTTTTGGGTTGCCCGGCCTGCTGTTGGGTATTCCGGCTGCGGCTTTGATAAAGGTTTTATGGAAGTTCTTCATCTCGCCCGCAATCCGCGGCAAGGAGGCGGGTTCGGAAGATTCGTTGTCGT
>JALYZK010000015.1 GCA_030945705.1 Vulcanimicrobiota bacterium
AATTTTCGCAAAGCGGCAAGCACCCCGCGCTCCGGAGCGCGAGGCGTAGTTGCGACCTTGATGTTGGTGAGTGCGCCGGAATCCTCATCCAGCGCAACCAAATCAGTGAAGGTCCCTCCGACGTCAACCCCTATCCGAATCATCAGGGGATGATGGCGGAGGTGTCCTGAAAGGCCCTTCCCTTGACAATCGAACATACGTTCGATTATCATGGCTTTCCATGGTCCGCCGAGACGCCTTCCTGCACCTACAACAAACGCTCAGCGAGCGTCATCGGGCAACGCTGTCAGCCCGTTTTACCGCGTCGGATGCAACCCTGCTAAAGACGGATTTTCCTCAAATCGATCGGATGCTCGGTGGCGGTTTTCCCCGTGGCGCCATAAGCTGTTTGGAAGGAACACCGAGTTCCGGACGCATGGCAATCGCGGCACGCCTTCTGGCCAAGGGTACTGAACACGGGTTAGCTGCAGTGGTCGACGACGGCTCGCTTTTCCCGCCGAGTGTAGCCCGAGCGGGTGTCCGGCTTGACCGCTTGCTTATCGTCGCCGCAGAAGAACCCCTTGGCGTTGGGCGGGCTTCTGACATCGTTTTGCGCTCCGGCGCATTCAGCGTCGTTCTCGTCCCCGCCGTTACGCTCAGAGCCGCGGTATGGACCCGCCTTGCAAGCTTAGCGCATCACGCTAATGTGGTGTTTCTCGTTTTGGGTGTTCAGGCTTCCAGCGAACTTGGATATTTTTCGAGCTTGCGGATTGGATTCCACATCGAGCGGGTGATATGGGCGCATGACACCCCTCTTTTCAGTCGTTTGTTGGGATATGATATTCGGGCAACCGTCCAAAAGCATAAACGTTCTATTCCTGGAGCAAGCGTTCTTATACAATCGCTTTTTAACGAAGATTCACTGCCCGCAACGCTGCGCGAGCGCAAAATCGACGATGTTGCTGTGCCTTACCGTTCCATTTTATAAACTTGCCGCTGCTCTCTACGATCAACCAGTAGAGGAGAACAGTGCGGTGTTGCTTGCGGATAAGCTCGAACGGGGCCATGTCGTTGCGCTCAACGACTCGGCGCGAAAATCTGGGGCGCGAATCGGCATGACTTTGATGGCAGCCCAATCGTTCTTGCGCGACCCCAAGATTCTCGTGCACGATCCCGCCCGCTCTGCGGAGCTTTGGGGTAGAGTGCTTGCCGCACTTGATGCGGTCTCCCCGCTTATTGATGATGCCGGCGAAGGGACGGCGTTCCTAGAAATGCGAGGAATCAGCGGCATTCCTGCAGACTGGATAGCTCTTATTCACAAAGTGCTGTGCGATATCGCATTACCTTTTCGCCTCGGAGGCGGGAACAACAAATTTACTGCGCGTGCGGCCGCCTTTACAGAAGATGGCAAAATATGTCCAGCCGGAGACGAACCAAAAATGCTCGCACCATTGCCGTTATCGCTCCTCGACATGGATGCTGCTACGCTTGAACGCTTGCACCTCTTGGGAATCCGGAAGTTAGGACAACTTGCAAAATTGCCGCATGGTTCGTTTGTACGCCGCTTCGGCGTACAAGGAGCACAATGGCACCGTTGTGCTCAAGGAATCGACGCGCGTCCATTCCTGCCACGCTCGCATGAAATGCGAATTGAAGCAGCGCTGTATGGAGAAGGAAGCGCCGACCGAGAAGAGCAGGTTTTATTTGCATTGCGGAAGCTCGTTGCATTCGTTGCTGGGGACATTGTGCTTTTAGGAAAACGGGCCGGAGTGTTACAATTACAAATGGAATGCGAAAATGGTGACGTTTTCAAGCTGCTGATTCATCTTGCCCAGCCAACGGCGCACGTTGGAACGATGTTCGATCTAGTACGTGTTAAAGTGGAAGGATTGGTTTTTGACTCTCCACTCCTTGGGTTACGACTGCGTGCACAGCAACTGGAAGAAGGCGGAACGCCTGCTTCGCTATTTGCCGGCAGCGATCCCGATGAAACCGTTGTAACGCTAACGCTTGCGCGACTGGAAGCGGTTTTAGGTAGTGGCCATGCGCTTCGCGCTCACATCGTTGATGCACATCGCGACGAGGCACGCTTTACCTACGACCATTTCAAATTACCGGGGAATCCTGGAAGGGATTCCCATGCGACCCAAGCCTTACCGTCGCAGCCGACCGCACAATTTCGATTATTAAACGTGCACGAAATCGAGGTAAAAATCCTTAAAAGCGGACCGGCGTTTGTTGGCAATCCGCCCCAAAGAGTCATTGATTATGCGGGTCCCTGGAGGATCGATGAATCCTGGTTTGATCAAGCGGTTACGCGCGATGAGTATGATGTGCTTTTAGAAGATGGGACGCTGGCGCGCATTTACCAGTCAGGCGACAACTGGTATCTGCAGGGAACGTACGACTAGCGCCGTCCCCGCCATTTGTGGGGCGGAACGTTACGTGTTTTTAGCCTGCACCAATGGGGAAACTACAAACTAGCAATTCCTACACTACCCGCCTCCAGGAAGAGAGCGTGACAATGAAAATTCCAAAAACCATGATGCCCTTACTACTAGGCGCTGCGTTGCTGGCGCTTCCATCGAGTGTTCTGGCTCAAACCGGCACCGGGAGCAGTGGCAGCTCGGGTGGCACCACCAGCGGCTCAACGACCGGAACAGGGACGTCGACAACCACGACCGATACCACGAGCAGAGATGGGGATACCGGCAAGTGGGGCTGGCTGGGCCTTTTAGGGTTGATCGGGCTGGCAGGCATGCGCCGCTCCAGCACTGACGTCTACACCGGTACCGGCGGTACCCGGTCGACAACAACGACAACCCGCTAGTTAAAGCCTCCGCTACGAAGCAGGGGGAAGCCTTGACTATCGAACGTATGTTCGATTATTATGGCTTCCCATGCTTGCGTATGCTGAACTCCATTGCTGGTCGAATTTCACTTTTCTCCAAGGCGCCTCGCATCCTGAAGAGTTAGTCGACTGCGCTGCCGCACTCGATCTTCGCGCTGTCGCGTTGACCGATCGCGATGGTCTCTATGGATCGGTACGTTTTAGCAAAGCCGCTAAAAGTGCCGGACTCGACGCTCTTTGCGGGAGCGAACTGACGATGGAAGACGGTTCGCGATTGGTGCTCCTGGTTGCGAACCAAGCCGGATATGCACATTTAGTAGAGCTGATTTCCGGTGCCCAGATGCGGGGTGCAAAGCGCGACGCGCGCTTACGGGTTGAAGATTTGGCGGCCAGAACTGACGGGCTGGTCGCACTCTCCGGCGGAAGCGGCGGCGCCATAGAACGGGCGATCATTGCCGGCAACCCAGAGCGGGCCGCACGCTCTGCTGCAATCTTGCGCGAACTTTTTCCTGGCCGGTTTTACATAGAGTTACAGCACCATTTGCGTTCGGAAGACGCAAACTTGGTCGAGCGAATGGTGCAACTGGCCCAACGCTTGAATATTCCTTACGTTGCTACGAACGGCGTTGCTTACGCGATGCGTGAAGATGCCCGGCTAGCTGACGTTCTCACCTGCATTAAACATAAAACCACGCTGCAAAAAGCCGGGATGCTGCTGCGACCAAACGCTGAGTTTTATTTGAAGAGTCCTGCAGTCATGTCGCGTATTTTTTGCCCCTATCCGCAGGCCGTCCGCAACACTGTTGAAATTGCCGAGCGCTGCACGTTTCGTCTAGATACTTTAAGCGGGCAGTTTCCTACGTTTCCTTTGCCGGAGGGTGAGGCGAGCGCTCAAACGTACCTGCGGACCCTGGTCTATCGCGGGGCTAAAGAGCGCTATGGAATGCCGTTCGACTCCAAAGTTGAGCGTCAACTCGAATACGAATTAGGAATCATCGCACGTCTAGATTTGGCCGGATATTTTCTTATTGTTTGGGATATCGTTCGTGCTGCGGCCGAATTGAATGTCTTATGCCAAGGCCGTGGTTCCGCAGCAAATTCAGCGGTATGTTATGCCTTAGGTATTACCGCTGTTGATCCTGTCGGCGGGGGTTTGCTTTTCGAGCGGTTTCTTTCAGAAGAGCGGCGGGAAGTTCCCGACATCGATATCGATTTTGCGCATCAAGACCGGGAGCGTATCATTCAGTATGTGTACAATCGCTACGGACGCGAGCATGCTGCGATGGCGGCTGAGGTTATAACCTATCGCACCCGCTCGGCACTGCGCGATATCGGCAAGGCACTAGGGCTTTCGTTGGCTCAAGTTGACCAGGTGGTACGGGAATTCGATGCTCGCGATTCGCTGGCTGGAGCAACCGAATGCGGGCCATTTACCGGCACTATGGCGCAGCGTTTGTTTGCTTTTTGCCGGCGTATTGACGGTTTTCCACGGCATATGGGAATTCATTCGGGAGGTATGGTCATCACGCGCGATCCGCTCATTCGCGTCGCGCCGGTCGAATGGGCAACGATGCGTGACCGCACCATAGTGCAATGGGATAAAGACGACTTAGGTGATTTAGGCTTAATAAAAATAGACTTGCTCGGCCTTGGGATGCTTTCGCTCTTACGCGAGGCTTTCTCCATTCACAAACGCGTTACGATGGGCGACCCCAATGTCATGCTGAGCCTGTCGAAGCAGGGAGATGCATCGAAGCACGCCCTTCGGCAAGCTCAGGGTGACACAGAGGCTGAGGGTGAAAAAAGGGAACTCTCTCTACAGACTATTATGCCTGATGATAAAGCGACATATTCCATGTTGCAAAAGGCGGATTCCATAGGGGTATTTCAGATCGAATCGCGCGCACAGCAATCCATGCTGCCGCGCTTGAAGCCCCATTGCTTTTACGATTTGGTCATGCAAGTAGCGATTATCCGCCCGGGCCCGATTCAAGGTGATATGATTCACCCATTTTTGCGTCGGCGTAATGGCCTTGAGGCAGTGACGTATCCGCATCCAAAGCTGAAGCCAATCTTGGAACGTACCTTAGGCGTACCGCTTTTTCAAGAGCAGGGAATGCGTATGGCGATTGAAGCAGCGGGGTTTTCTCCGGGGCAAGCCGACCAATTACGGCGTGCAATGGGGCATAAACGCTCGCATGAGCGTATGGCCAACATCTACCCGAAGCTCATGGACGGAATGGTTCAAAACGGAATCGATCGTGAAGCGGCGGACAAGCTCTTTCATATGCTTGAAGGATTTGCAGATTACGGTTTTCCAGAATCACACGCAGCGAGTTTTGCGCTGTTGGCTTATGCATCGGCGTATGTAAAATGTCATTATCCGGCAGTCTTCACCGCCGCTATTCTTAACGTTCAACCGATGGGATTTTATTCAACTGAAGTCCTCCTTAATGACGCGCGACGCCATGGTGTAATTGCCAAACCGGTCGCTGTAAACGCCAGTGAGTTTTGGAGCTTCGTCGACAAAGAAGGAGCGCTGCGCTTAGGCTTCCATCTAGTGCGCGGTTTGGGCGAAGCTCAGCGTGAACAACTGCAAAAAGCGATAGTGGACGGAGAGTTCGAAAATATTGTTGCCTTTGCGAAGCGTACGCAACTTGGCAAGGAAGCACTGGAAAACTTAGCCATCAGTGGCGCTTTTGCACCCTGGTTTAACACGCGTCGCCAAGCCATGTGGGCGTTACGGGGTTTGGATGAACGTGAAACGCGCGGGGAACTGGGGCGCATGATGGACGTCGAAGAGCCGGAAGTTGAGTTTGCGCCGCTTACGCAGCGTCAAGAAACGGGTTTTGATTTTTGGTCCATTGGACTTTCTCCGCAGCGGCAACCCATCTCTCACTTTCGCACCCTGCTCGATCGTAAACAGGTTCTTACGGCCGAACGTCTTGTGGCGATGCCGAACAATCTGGTATGCAAAGTTGCCGGAATGGTCATTACGCGTCAGCGCCCGGGAACGGCCAAGGGATTTGTGTTTTTAACGCTTGAGGATGAAACGGGTTTGGTGAACATCATTGTGCGGCCCAATCTCTACGAGCGTTACCGCCGTTTGATCCGGCAATCCATGGCTCTAATTATCGAAGGGGTCTTGCAAAAGGATCAAGGTTGCACTGATGTGATAGCTAAGCGCTTTTGGCCGTTGGATACAAAGAATTTGCTACACGGAGTCCGTTCTCGGAATTTTCATTAAGAGGCGCTGCACGCTGCGCAGCGTCCGGCAGTCCGTATCGCTTTGGAACCATAGATTAAGGCGGCGCCGGCTGACGCAGTTGGTGAATGACGCGGGGCGTAATCATGATGTACAAACTGGTTTTCGTTGTTGTATCGTGACGGGCTCGGAACAAACCGCCAATGAGCGGTATATCTCCCAAAATTGGAATCTTTGACATATTGCGTATTTCATTGTCTTGTAAGAGCCCTCCGATTACGAAGGGTGTGCCGTCCTTAACGGTGGCGGAAGTATTTGCTTGTCGCAAACTGATCTGCGGCACTGTGCTGCCGTTGGTTACGATGAATGCAGTAACACTTGAAACTTCCGCAAAGATATGAGACGTTACGTATCCATCGTCGGCGATACGAGGTTGAATTTGCAGATTTACGCCGACGGCGATGTAGTTCACGGTCGTTTGGATACTCGGCGGACTGCCCGGAAAAGTGGTCGTCGTTACGATGGGAAGTGCATCGCCACTCAAAATAGTGGCGGGGTTGCCGTTAAGCGCTAGAATTCGTGGAGTTGCGAGAATCCGGCCTCCGCCGCGTCGGATTTCGGCAAAGATCTGTGCCTGAGTCAATGATGCACTGAAGGTTGGCAATCCCCCCGTCTTACTTTCGGCGGCGCCGGTTACCGTCGGCGTACTCCCAGTCGTAAGTTCCAATCCCACGTCACGCGCCGCCGTTTCGCTCAATTCGAAAACTTGACACTCTAAAATGACGCTTGTCTGCGGCACGTCGACCTTATCGATAACCGCCCGTAAGCCGGAGATTTCTTGGGGTGTTCCAGTTAGCACTATAGCGTTGAGGCGGCGATCGATCGCGATGTTGTCGTTGATGCGTTGCCCGAAACTTTGCGGCGCATTGTTAATCCCATTATTAAAGGCCGGCTGCGTCGCCGTCGGGATGCCTCCGCCTCC
>JALYZK010000036.1 GCA_030945705.1 Vulcanimicrobiota bacterium
GATTTTACCGTTCCGATTGGCTGTCCCAAGATTTCGGCAATCTCAGGATGACTGCGTCCTTCAATGAAGCGCAGCGTTGCAGCCGCGCGCAGATGCATGGGCAGCTGCAGCAGCGAGCGCTCCACAAGTACCATGTCGGCATCCCGCTCGACAATCGCTTCCGGTTGCGCAGGTCCTTCGCGCGATTCGCGCAGCAATGCGTCGGGATCGGCTAGCGAATCCAGCGCGACATTCGTTGGCTTTTTTGATCGTAAGCGGTTGCGCGTGACGTTCAGAGTTATCGTGTAGAGCCAGGGCTGCAGCCGTAAATCCGAGCGTTGTTCCAGGCTCATCTTGCCAAGCGCTCGATAGGCACGCACGAATGCATCCTGCACGATCTCTTCAGCGTCCTCGCGGTTGCCGCTCATGCGAAGCGCGAAGCCATAAAGCCGGCGTTGATAGTCATCGACGATTCTATCAAAACGCTCGACACTCGGCAGGGTTTTTGTAGTCCGTTCGGTAGCCGCCGGCTGGACCGCAGAGGGCACGCTGTACTCCTTGAGGAGTGGTGCGAGGGCGCTCATGGCGCTTCCAACCGCAACACGATAGTGAAAGGTTGCGCAACTTTCTGTGGAGCTGACCGCAGGTCCCCTGAACGCCGCGCAGCGAAACCCCTTCCATGACGCCAGGTGTGGTGCCAAGCGAGTTTCGAACCGTCCGTGAGAGCTATAAAGCCGGGCGGTTTTTTTATAGCAAACGCCACGCGCTTGTAAGGGAGGATATGTACCGATGGACCATGTCATCGAACCAACAGATCTCACTTTTGATGCGTACACCATATGCAGTTTTATGCCAACGCTGGAATCCTCTCGCGCTATTCCCCTGGTGCTAATCGGGTACCGTAATGGGGAGGACCCTTCGTTTGTTTGGCTGGTTCCCAAGCACGGGATCAGTGCCGAGGGCCTTACCGATGATCCCTATTACGCAAAAATACTGCGCGATCCGCAATCATACTTCAAGCGAAAATTAAATAAGTACGTCGAAAAGACCGGCAGCGTTCGACGCGGCATCGAAATGCTTATCGATTGCCATCAAAACCACTTAGCATTTACCGAACTCGTGCATATGGATGAAGTGCCGTTCACGCATCCAATCGAGGTTGAACTGGTTGGGGCGATGTAGGCTAGTGCCGCGAGGATGAGTCGGCACGGATGTTCCGCTTGTAAACGATCGTAACCGGCGTCCTTTTTGTTGTCGCCACCAGCGTGCCCGAAATCTGTAGCGTCGCCTCAAGTGCCATTAGCAATGCGGTTTGTGTCTGGTAAAATGCGGATCCGGTCATCCGTATGCTGCCGCGCAGCGACATGTCGGGACGGTCGGGCAGCGGCCCAAGCATTTGCCCCGAGGCTTCGAAAGTAACGCCAACAGCAGATCGGCCCCCAATTCGTGCATCGATGTCTTTGCGCAGGAAGCCGTGCAGTGGCGATCCGGTCATGCGGGACGGTAAATCAAAGGGAATGCGGCCGCGCAGGTGCGAGAGGTCGCGCAGTGTCGGCAGGTCCAACTGGACGGAGAATGGTTGGTTGAGGACGGTCAGATAGTCCGGATCGCGATTCCTTTCGTCACGCATGTCTCCAGAGGGATTTAAGACCGAATCGAATGCGGCCGTGGCCGGCATTCTCCCGCCTTCATCAATACGATCGTAATGTACCCGAGCTGCGAATCGTGTCGTTTTGCCGCTTTTGCTGATCGTGAGGTGCTGTTTTCCCGAGTATGCGATATCCGTTCGCATTCCGTGCAGGCCAATTTGGTAGGAATCGCGGCCGCTCACTGAATAATTTTGGTCCGCCGAGGCGCGCGAAACCGGCACTAGGATGAGAAGAGTGATCAAACCGGCGCTGTAGAACAAAGTTGGACGCTTGATAGTAGTCACTCCCGCAATGATAGTGATCTTTTGCCCCATAAAGAGCATTTCCGGGCAGGGCACAGTGCAAACATCATCTTTGCCGATAACGTTGATAGTTTATACTGATGTTTCTGAATGTGGGTAAAGAGCTGAGAATGGTCGCTGCTCGCTTCCTGGGGATCCTGGGCTTGGTTAGCTTTGTGTTAAGCTCGCTACCGGCAGGAGCAGCCCAAAAAGGGGCTGCCGGGGCTCACGCTGCCACCGTCGCCCTGACATTGGAGCAGATTTATCGAACCGCCTACGATGAAGCCTACAGCCAGCACGCTACGGTAGAGCAGGACGGAACCACCTATGTTTCGACCGGTGATATCCAGGCGGAATGGCTGCGCGATGCAAGCGCGGTCGTAAAGCCGTATATTGGGCTGGCGCTTACCGACGAAGATGTGCGGCACACGCTGCGCGGGGTCGTATGGCGCCAAGCAAAGTACATTTTACTTGACCCCTACGCCAACGCATTTTCGCTCGACTATAAAGTGGTCGAGCGAAAGTTTGAAGTGGACTCCTTGTTATACCCGATCTGGTTCTCATATCTTTATTGGAAGGCCACGAACGATCGCTCAGTCTTTACGCCGGAAGTACAGCGGGCGTTCGATCGCGCCGTAGATACTCTGCGCATCGAGCAGCATCATAACAAGCGTTCAACATATCGGCATCCGCAACTATCTAGTGGTGGGATGGGTAGCGCCGTTGGCTTTACGGGGTTGGTCTGGACCGGATTCAGGCCCTCCGATGATCCCGGACGCTACCAATACAATATTCCCGATAACATGTTTGCGGTGGTCGCGATGCGCGACCTTACAGACATTCAAAAGAATGTGTATCACGACGATAAAAAAGCGGCCAACGCATGGGGTCTGGGAGCGGAGATCCAGCGTGCGATCGAACAATACGGCCTGGTAAATCTGCCGGGCTTCGGTCGCATTTATTCCTATGAAATAGATGGCCGCGGCCATAGTAATCTTATGGATGATGCCAATTTGCCGTCGCTGCTTTCAATTCCCTATTTCGGTTACGTTGGGGCGCACGACAGCGTGTATCGCGCGACGCGTTCCTTTGTGCTGTGCGACCGCAATCCTTATTTTTTCAAAGGCAAATATGCTCAAGGCGTTGGGAGCCCTCACACGCCGCGCGGATATATTTGGCCTCTTTCACTCGTTATTCAAGCCTTGACGTCGACGGACCAGAGCGAAGTCGATCGCCTTCTCGACTACATAGCTGCTTCGGACGTAGGCGACCACCGCTTACACGAGTCTTTCAGCGGAGACTGGCCTGAGGCGTATACGCGTGCTGATTTCGCATGGCCGAACGCGCTTTTTGCGGAGTTGATGCTTAGCCGGCAAGGTCGCATACCCACTGCGGTTCAGTTACCAAATAGGTAGATTAGTGCGCGTCCCTTTAGGGTAGTCGTTGCCGTTCGCGCGCAAGTGCATCGAAGTAGGTCACGGTAAAGAG
>JALYZK010000055.1 GCA_030945705.1 Vulcanimicrobiota bacterium
CTAATACAGCGCGCGTTCTAAATTACAAAGCTCTAACCAAACGATGAGACAACGCCCGATCTTCCGCCCGCAACCTCATAAGAAACCGCGCGCGATGCCTACCACGATCTCACGACCCGTGCAACACCCGAAACGCGCTCGCAATGGAGCGAAAGTATCTTTCGCGCTGCCGAGCAAGAGCAGTTGTGGGCTGCTGGTTACACGACAACGTCCACCAGCGGCGTCACCGTTGTCAATTCCCGCGGAGCGCAAACTTCTTTCGATGGTACCGATTGCGCCATAAACGTCAAGATGAATGGGCAAGACTCAACCGGCTTTGCGGAATTCTACGGCAACGATGTCAGCAAAATGGACGCGGGAGCGGCGGCAGCCGTCGCCGCCGCAAAAGCCACGCAGTCGCGCGAACCAATCGCTGTCGAACCGGGCAAATGGACCGTTATTATCGAGCCGGCTGCTTTTGGCGAGTTGCTGAGCTACCTCATCGAGCATTTTTCGGCCCAATCCTACCACGATGGTTCGTCATTTTTGAGCGGTGGCTTAGGCAAACGATACGCCGGCAACAACGTTACGATTTGGGACGACTTCTCACACGTGCTCGCACCGGGTATGCCATTTGATTATGAAGGTACGCCCACGCAGCGCGTACCGTTGCTTGAAGAGGGCGCTGCTAACACCATCGTCACCGATAGCTATTGGGCAAAAAAGCTTTCACGCCCCAACACGGGACATGCGTTGCCGGCACCCAACGCGTACGGCCCTCAAGCGAGCCACGTTGTGGTTGCGCCGGGATTGGGGTCGCGGGATGAATTAATTGCCGGCACTAAACGCGGGCTGTTGATTAGCCGCTTCTGGTATATTCGCACAGTCGATCAGCGGCAAACAACGGTAACGGGAATGACTCGCGACGGAACGTTTCTCATTCAAGACGGTATCTTGCGTGGCGGCGTACGCAACATGCGCTTCAATCAGAGTCTATTAGAGTCGCTGCAGCATTGTGAATTCTCCAGTGAATTGCGGCGCACTGGCGGATACTCGTATTCACTGGTCGTTCCGACCGTTAAGGTTGAGAACTTTCATTTTACCAGCGGTACAGATTTTTAAGCGCTCCGGACACGACAAGCAGAAACCCCAAGATCAACACGATCGGGTGGGGCGCCGAAGCAACCTCAACGGCTGGGTACTGCGTTACCCTTAACCTAATTTTGAGTCCATCGACCGTGCCCAGTTTACCACTGGGCATGATCTTCATCGCACCGCGCTCGAGAACGCCACGCTCATCCTCAACCGCAAAAAGTACTGCAGGATGTGCGGCATCAAATAGTATTACCTTCACGGTTCGGTGAAGAGCTGGTACGGCAAAGGAATCCACCGGGAGCGTCTTCCCAGCTACGGTCGCTTTTTGCGCAAACAAGAGAACAGGGGAGAGAAACGACAGATTCTGGGGCTGGGTAAGCGTCAGATGGTTGCCGCGCACATCGGACACGTCAACCTGCGCCACCGTGCGCAAGTGTCCGCGCAGTATGAATGATCCTGCAAAGGCATCTTCCTCCACCCTGAGGCTTATGTCGCGTTTTCCGGCGCGGCGCAAAACCACTAACGGGTCCGCGCCTACATCCGCTAGAGGAAATTGAAGACTCCCAAGGTCGGGAACTTGGGCAGTTGTACCAGGCGAGCGTACAAAATCTACCGTGTCGGGGCCGAGCAGTCCTGAAGCAAGTCCGCCTGCAGCAAGCAATGCCGTACCTGCCGCAAAAATCGCGGCCCCTGCATTGCGGGCCCGAAGTAACACCACAGCCGTGGCAGCGCTCAGTGAAATCGCATACCAGCTCGTATGGTAAAATGATTTGCCTGGAACGAGATCTTGCAGGAACGTTAGGACGATGCAAACGCCGGCACTCACAAGCAGCGCGCTCGGCAAAACCTGCTTATTTTGCAAGCAGCGGTGTTACGATATCGCGCATTTGATTGTACGTAAGAGCGCCGTCGATTCCGCGCGCCACAGTGCCGTTAGGCCTAATGATAATGGTTGTAGGCAGGCCCAGCACGGCGTAGACTCTACCGTATCGCTGTTCTTGATCGAGCAAAATTGGAAAATCGATTCCCAGCGATCTTGCGAACTCGCGGGCACCCGCTGATGACTCGCCTTCATCGACGCCGAGAACAACTAACCCCCTACCGCCGTAACGCTGGGCCAAGCGCTGCAAGTCGGGCATCTCGGCACGGCAAGGGGGGCACCACGAAGCCCACAGATTCATGATAACGAGCTTTCCCCGGTACCGGTCTAGGGCGTCGAGACGGCCATCGAAACGTTTGAGTGGGAAACTCGGTGCCACAGACCCGTTCAAGCTCTCCGGTCCACTACCGCTTTGCGCCGGCCGCGTGCCCGATGCTCGGAAGTTCACCACGAGTGCAATGGCGAGAGCCAGCGCGAGACCGGCGTACGCCCATCGTTTCACGCGCGCTACCAGTCGCCCATTCGTTCTTCGTCGACCTCGCCCTCAAACGCAATGATGCCGGGGGGCAGAATGGCGGCGCTCATTGGGATGCCTTCGTAGCGGATCTCGCGCGAGTGCGCGCACTCGACGGACGGTTCGAAAAGCAAACAATACCGTAGCAGCACCTCGGGACTGCACAAAACGTTGCTTGGACGAATTTGATAGAGGCTCCGAAAGGCGGAAAAGGCGCGCTCGAATTCGCTCGGATTGAAATTGGTTCCTAAGCAAACTTCACGTCGCACGTGTTCCAGGGTTGCTTCCTCCAGCGCACGAAAGCGCGAGCCGTGCCAGCCCAGATCATAGACGGCCGCGCGATTGCTGCGGAATTGCGCGCCGACCTTACCGCCCACAGTATTGCGCTGCGCGAGCGCGGGATTCATCCACGCCTGGTCGTAACGTTGGTCGGGGAAGATCAGGCGAGCGAGTCCTACGTACGCAATCTCGTAAGAATCGGAGAGCGTACGGGGATCGACGTTGGCGTCCTTGAGCTGGCCGCCGGTGCAACGGCGAGCGAGGTTCGAGATCAGATGGGAGTGCTCGGCCAGGATCGCAGCATCCATGGCATCATGCTGCAACAACCTCTGCCTGCGCATCTTTCAATACGTTCGGTCGCGGATGCGATCCCGGCGCAGAAGGATGTGGACGGAACCAATCCCACAAACCAGGGCCTGTTGGCATTTGGGAGTGGTGCGCAATTTGCTCCTGCCACGCCGGCAGCGGTGATGATTCTACTCCAACGCAGTCCAGCATGGCCGCTCCGCGGAAAACGCGCAGTGATGGTTGGCCGCTCGGTTGTCGTCGGGCTGCCCGTTGCGTTGCTGATGCTGGCGGCGGATGCGACCGTTACCGTGGTACATAAAGAGTCTGGAGATCTGCGCCCTTATGTACACACCGCGGACATAGTTGTGGTTGCAGCGGGCGTTCCCGGACTGATTGGCGGCTCGATGCTTAAACCCGGCGCTACGGTCATCGATGTTGGGACGACGCTCATTGAGGGAGTGCTACACGGCGACGTGGACTTTGAATCGGCTGAAACGGTAGCGGGAGCTATAACTCCGGTTCCAGGTGGCGTCGGACCAGTCACAAATGTTGCGCTCTTGACGAACGTCATCAAAGCGGCCCAGGCGCTCAATTCAAACTAAAATGTTTGCCGAATAGCTCTTCTTGGTGCAAACGAAACCCAGAGTCTTCCGGTATTTCGCTCAATCGCCGCGCGGCGGCTTGCTGCCTACGTTCGAGTAATGTACGCAATTGCGGCAAGAGGCGCCGCAATAATCGGAGCTCCGCGGTCAAGCGTTGCTTTGTACTCGTAAGTTCGAGCAAACGCTGCTTGTGGGTGTCCCCAATCTGCAAAGCGCCGCCAACGATGTAAGAAATTCCACGGGCGTCGGTTGGAAGATCCACGTTGGCCTCGCTCCCGCAAAGTGCCACCAGGAGCTGCAGATAGTCCGCGAAAACGACGCGTACATCATCTGCTAGAGCGCGCAGACGGTCCGGTTCAAGCAGCTCGTCAGGTAAATATTCCACCTCAACGGTAAGGTAAGGCTCGCGAGAGACGATTCTCTCGATGCGGAAACGTTCGCTTCCCAGAGTACTGACGTAATAGCGCTCAAAGGGCAGCGGCGTAAGGTGGCTGATTTGGGCGGCAGTTCCCACATCGTGCGGAATCACGCTGGAATTGCCGGCTTCGTTCCCATCGCGAATTAATACCACACCAAAGGGCTCATGCCGCTGCAGACACTCGTCTATGAGTTGCTTGTAGCGCGGCTCAAAAACATGCAAATCCAGCGTCGCGCCCGGAAAGAGCACCGTATTGAGCGGAAAAAGACGCAGCCGTTGGTTGGGCATTGGACTGCGGTGGTTCGCCCAGGGCAGGGCACCACCCTTATCCAATAGCGCCCTCTGCAAGCGTTGGAGGAGCATCTTGAAGAACCCGTTAGATTCGCTGTGGGGGACAATCATCTCCGGACTGGTGCTTACCGTTATCCTATACTATGTCGCTAAGGCGCTCGTCCTTCACGCCGCGAGCGGAGGTTGATGATGGATTTTACAGCGGCAATGCTGCGGTGGTTTCATTATTTAGCCGGCGTGATGTGGATCGGTTTGTTATATTACTTCAATTTCGTTAACGTGCAAGCGGTTAAGGAGGCAACCGCGGCGGGCGAAGCCGCGCCCATCAGCAAGTATGTGGTACCTCGCGCCCTCCTCTATTTTCGGTGGGCGGCGCTCGTTACGTGGGTCATCGGCGCTGCACTACTCGAAACGCTTTCCTCCAACGGCCATCACGGCTTCGTTGATGCGTTCCTCTTACGCGGTCCATACGCACCGATTGGCATCGGCGCGTGGCTAGGCACCATTATGTTCCTCAACGTTTGGGGGCTGATCTGGCCCAATCAAAAGAAAATTTTGGGAATCGTACCGGCAACGGACCCGGAAAAAGTTAAAGCCAGGCGCATCGCGTTTCTCGCATCACGCACCAACACGATGCTTTCGATTCCTATGCTCTTTTTTATGGCTTTCGGATTCAGTCACAAAGCTCTAATCGGTTTGTAAAAAGAACGGCGTACTGGTCCATGAACGAAGTCGAAGAGTATCTCGAGCGCGAGCACCGCGAACTTCCGGAATTGTTGTTGGAGCTGGAACAGCATGGCCGGCGCGATGGAACCCCCATTGTCTCGCGTTCCACGGGACGCATGCTGTCGACGTTGGTGCATTGCATGCAAGCCAATCGCATTCTAGAAATCGGAACAGCTTATGGCTATTCGACACTTTGGATGGCACTGGCGCTTCCGCCCGCAGGCAAGATTTGGAGCATCGATCCTGACATGGCACGCACCGAGATCGCCTGTGGGTATCTGCGGCGCGCACACAAACTGGACGCGATTCAAATCATCAATCAGCCGGCGCTCGAAGTGCTGCCTACCTTTCCGCAACGCAATCTCGATATCGTATTTATCGATGCGCTGAAAGAGGAATATGAGGCGTATCTAGAATTGAGCGTTCCCCTGCTCAAACTCTCCGGACTCGTGATCGTCGACAACTTGCTGTGGAGTGGACGCGCGGCGCAAACACCCCAGGAGGGTGATGAGGCGAGTACCAAGGCCATTAGGGCGTTTAATAAGGTTTTCCTACATCATCCAGGACTCGACTCCACAATTATCCCATTGGGCGACGGAACGGGTATCGGCGCGCGCATTCAGTGAGCAGCGTCGCCGGTGTCGCAGATTTCAAAGATGCGATGCGACGGTTTGCAACCGGAGTAACCGTAGTGACCAGCGTACGCGAAGGGACGCCGCGCGGCGTGACGGTGAGCGCTTTTGCGAGCGTCTCGCTGGAGCCCCCAAGCGTGCTTATATGCATAAATCGGGAAGCGCGCAGCTACCTCTTCATTGCCACCTCGCGCATTTTTTGCGTCAACATTTTGAGCAAGCAACAGCGTTTTCTCGCCGAGCGTTTTTCAGCGCGTATCCGTGAGCGACAGTTTGAAGG
>JALYZK010000060.1 GCA_030945705.1 Vulcanimicrobiota bacterium
GTGCAGGTCGCCGACCTTTCTGTACCCGGTCAATCCTGCATCGGAACGGCACCTGGAAGCTGTTCGAACTACCTCGGCGTGGAAACCGGCGGTAAAGCAAGTCCGCAAGGGAGTACCTTCGGAGGCCGTGCTTTAACGGACGACATCGTGGACATCTCGCTCATGGTGATCTTTGGCAAAACCATTCCCGCACTGGGCTTAGCCCCGGACGATAACAAAGAGCAAGACGGACGGCCCGATGCCAGTTTTCCTTCCGGAAAACGCCCGAACTTGACAACGGATAACGTAAGTTATCTCACCGCACCCAAACACTTCACTCCGGTCTTCCCATATTTGGGCGTCCCCCAATAAACCGCCCGTCGACAGGCTCAAGGTGCCGGACTAATGGGTCACCTTGAGCCTGTTCGAAGTATAGGAGAATTGCAATAAACGTTCGCGCTCTGTGGCTCCTGGCATTAACCGCGGTGGTCGCACTGATTGCCTGGCCGATTTTCGGTTCGGGCAGTCATGCCAAAGCAGCACGGCCGACAGCCGTGCCGGTTTTGCCGGACTATCAATATCGTAATGCCACAATCGCGTTCTACGAAAAGCGGGTGCGGCGCGATAAAGAAGACCAGATTAGCGCCAGAATGTTGGGCGATCAATACATGCAGCGCTATCGTGAGCAAGGTGATATCGACGACATCCGCCGGGCAATCGCCTCGGCTCAGCGCGCGCTGCGGTTGCAGCCAACCAATAGCTCCGCCACCGATGATCTTCTTAGCTCGGCAAATACGGCGTTGCACCGTTTTAAGGCTGCGCTCAAGTATTCGCACGCGGCTTCAATGGACAACCCGGATGATTGGAACGGCAATGCGCAAGCGGCCTCGCTGGACATGGAGTTGGGCCGGTACGATGACGCGCAGCGCACGCTTGCGCGCATACATAAATTTGACCCGCGGCCAACAATCGACGCGGTGCAGGCCCGTTACGACGAATTGACAGGCCACCTCAGCGAGGCGCGCAGTCTCATCGACCGCGGCAGCATCCAAATGGATAGCGTCATCGATTACTCAGCCCAGGGGCGCGCATGGTTTCACTTTCGTGCTGGGGAGCTAGCGTTTTCCGCCGGCGATGTCGATACGGCGAAGCAAGACGAACGCGACGCGATCAGCATGTTCCCGAATTTCGCAATGGCCTACAATTCCTTGGCGCGCTTTTGTTGGGCAACGCGGGATTGGAACTGCGCTCTTGACGCCGCCACGAAGGGCGCAAACATCGTTCCACTTCCCGAAACGTTGGGGTACAAAGCTGACGCGCAGCGCGCTCTTGGCCGCGCCACGGAAGCTGTGCAAACCGATGAATTGATCCTCGCAATCGAGCGAATTGGGAATGCGTACCACGTAAGCGACCGGCTTTTGGCAATCTACTATTCCGAACATCACATCCGCTTGGATGATGCTTTAAAGATCGCTCGACGAGAAGTAACGGTGCGTGGCGATGAGATTTATGCTCAAGACACGCTGGCCTGGGCGGCTGCCATGGACGGGCATTGGGATGAAGCCAGAACGGCGATGACCAAGGCGGTGCGCTACGATACGGAAGATCCCCGCATTCAATTTCATGCGGGAATGATCGCGCAGCACTTCGGCGACCAAGAGGGGGCACGTAAGCACCTCAAACGGGCACTGGATCTCAATGCGCAATTTCACCCGGTGTACGCGGATGAGGCCCGGGATGCTCTAGCGAAACTCTGAAATTATGGACAAACATCAGCACGAACACAAGCACGATGATGGAACGCATCATGCCCACGAACACGGCCATGACGAGCCGGAGCATCAACATCCGCACGAACACCAGCACCCGCATTCGCACGAAGACGGAACAGCGCACGCTCACGAGCACTCTCATACGGGCGCTGATCACGACCACGATCACGAACACGACTAGGTAATTGACCCCGCGCTTAAAAGGCTCGGGTCTGGTCGGCTCGACCCGTTCGCTGCGGCTGCCGCATCAGCTCGACGCCTGGTTCGAAGAGCGGTTGAACTTTCGGCGAGATAAGTCGTCGAGTGATTGCTTGTCGAGCTGGTACATGGCGGTTTGCGCTTACGCCATGGATATATGGCCATTCACCGGCGCGAGCTCGAACGGTATCTCACGGACAACAATCGTGCGGCGTATCGGATATATCTGGATGCTTTGGTCGATACGTTTGGAAAAAACTATGCCGACCACTTGGTGAAGTGGCTGCAAGCGGATGGATTCCCCCCGCCTCAATAAGCAAAGTGTTTTCAAATATGACAAATAAGC
>JALYZK010000226.1 GCA_030945705.1 Vulcanimicrobiota bacterium
GGGATATCAACCACGACCGGTGGCCCCGGTGAGCCAAATTGCCGGGCCCGGTCCAGCAATACCTCGTCCGAACCGGCCATTGAGCAACGGTCCCTTTCGACCGCTAAGTCCACCGGCGAACCGTCCATTTTCGCCGCGGCCAGGCGTTCCGCAGGTCCCGCTCCCTGGACAATCGCCAACCCCAAGCTCAGGTGAAAAAGGGGGCCGGACGGGCGACCGGGGGCGCGATCGTCAGGATGGGGTGTCAAAAAAAGATCGCGAAAAAGATTTGCTGCTCGAAAAAGAGCGCAATCGCAAGAAACGCGGTTCGCTCGATGCTGCGCCGGCTACCCCTCCAACGGTCTTAGAAACGATCGAAATTCCGGATCTCCTGACAGTTCAGGAGCTTGCCACTTCAATGATCGTGCCTGCCGGTGATGTCATCAAAGAGCTCATTAAGATTGGCACGATGGCGACCATCAATCAAAACATTCCGAGCAATGTTGCTATCCAAGTTGCGAGAAAATTCGGTTTCAACGCCGTGGTCAAAGAGGCCGGCGAAGAAGTTACCGTCGAGCAGGAAGAAGATCAAGCCGGGATGCTTTCCGTGCGGGCGCCCGTCGTCACGGTACTCGGGCACGTCGACCATGGCAAGACTTCGTTACTCGATCGGATTCGTTCCGCCAAAGTTGCCTCCGGTGAAGCCGGTGGCATTACTCAGCGCATAGGTGCGTACACAATTGAATTAAATGACCGTAAAATCACCTTTATCGATACGCCGGGGCACGAAGCGTTTACAGCGATGCGCGCGCGTGGCTCTACGGTTGCCGACGTTGCGGTTCTGGTAGTTGCCGCCGATGATGGTGTCATGCCGCAAACCAAAGAAGCGATCAGTCATATAAGAGCTGCGAACGTTCCGATTGTGGTCGCGATCAACAAGATCGATAAAGAAAACGCCCAAATCGATCGTGTGAAGCAACAACTCACTGAGGAGGGCTTGCAACCCGTCGATTGGGGAGGCAAAACCGAAATGGTGTCGGTAAGCGCGCGCAGCGGTGTAGGCATCGATTCGTTGTTGGAAACGGTGTTGCTAGAAGCCGACATCCGCGATTTGAAAGCAAACAGAAACCGGCGTGCTAGCGGCGTGGTAATCGAATCGGCACTAGACGCCGGTCGCGGCGCGGTGGCGACGGTTCTGGTGCAAAATGGCACCTTAAGGGTGGGCGACATCGTCGTGGTCGGAGGCGCTTATGGGAAGATCCGCGCCTTAGTTGACGACAAAGGTAAACAGGTCAAGAAAGCAGGCCCCTCGATACCCGTTGAACTGATGGGGCTTTCCGCTGTGCCTTCCGCTGGAGATACATTGATGGTAGTGAGCGACGAACGCGTTGCGCGCGAAGCTGCAGCGAAGCGAAGCACCAAACGCCGCGATACGCGCATCGCGGCCTCAAGCTCGCAGCGTGTGTCGCTGGAAAGTTTCATGTCGATGCCGGCTGAGGGGGGGCAAAAGACGCTCAACCTCATCATCAAGGCCGATGGCCAAGGTTCCGTACAGGCATTGCGTTCTCGGATGGAAGGCCTTTCAAACGGGGAGGTTGACATTCGCGTCATTTTTGCCGGCGTGGGTGCAATTACGCCAAACGATGTTAATTTGGCGAGTGCTTCAAACGCCGTGCTCATCGGTTTCAACATCCGGCCCAATGAGACAGTTAAGCGCCTTGCGGACAACGAGCAAGTCGATCTGCGGTTCTATCAGGTTATCTACGACATTGAGAACGACTTGAAAAAGGCTATGGTCGGCATGCTCGAGCCGAAATTTCGAGAGATCACACTCGGACGTGCTGAAGTACGCGAGGTCTTTAAAGTCAGCAAAGTCGGCACAATCGCGGGTTGTTACGTCCAAAGTGGCAAGCTTACGCGCAACGCCAAAGTCCGCGTCCTGCGCGATTCGGCAGTCGTATTCGAAGGGGAACTAGAATCTTTGCGCCGCTTTAAAGATGACGTGAGAGAAGTCCAGGAAAACTTTGAGTGCGGTGTACAGGTTGCCCGCTTCGGCGATCTAAAGAAGGGCGACGTTATCGAAGCCTACGCCTCCGAGTTGGTTGCGCAAGAGGACATCCCCGCATGAAAAAAGAGAGGCTGGGGCGCATCGATACGGAATTGCAACGCGCACTAAGCAAAATCATTTCAGAACAAATGGACGATCCGCGCATGGCCTTTACGACGGTTACACGGGTGGAGGTTACGCAAGATCTGCATCATGCCCGCGTATTTGTCGCGATCATCGGTGACCGGCATGCGGTGCGCCTTACGATGGATGCTCTCAAGTCGGCATCCCGCTTTTTACGTGGCGAACTCGGTCACGCGGTTATTTTGCGACACACTCCGGAGCTTTTGTTTGTGGAGGACAGAAACACGGAGCACGCGATTGCACTTACGAAAGTCATCGAGTCAACTCAGCGGACAGCAAGTCCGCAATTGTCGGAAAGAACAGATGATAGAAAGTAAACTCCCTAGCGCGACGACGCAGGAGGTCGTGTCCGAATTACGGCGGCGGCACACGTTCGTTATGGTTAGCCATGTTAAACCCGACGGCGATACGCTCGGAGCCGGACTTGCGCTGGGGCTGGCGCTGCGACCGCTGGGCAAGCGCGTCTACTACTTCCAGCAAGACCCCGTTCCCCGTAATCTGCATTTTTTGCCTGATTCCGAGCGAGTGTCGCGGGATTTGCCCGACGATTTACCAGCCGACACTCTGTGGGTATTTGGTGACATGAGCGATACGTCGCGCGCCGGCGAATTTTTGCCCGAGCTCGCCCGCGAAAACATCTTGAACATAGATCATCACTTAGGAAATTCTCGCTTCGGTGCATTGAATTATGTAATCGATTCCGAGTGTTCGACCGGCACGTGCGTCATACGCTTGCTGCGCGAACTCGGTGCTCCGATCACGCCTCAAATTGCCACCTGCTTACTTACAACGATCATGACTGATACGGGTGGATTCATGCACAGTAATACCACATCGGAAGTTCTGCAGCTCTCAGCCGATTTGATGCGTGCCGGTGCGGATAAGGAGCAAATCACTGAAGAAATTTTTGCCAACAAGCGTTTTGAGGCGCAGAAACTCTTGGGGATGGCGCTTGAGAATGCCACC
>JALYZK010000227.1 GCA_030945705.1 Vulcanimicrobiota bacterium
CAGTTGGTCTGTTTTGAAGAGTTTTGCTAAGGAAGCGAAATTTGCAGTGCAAATCGATTCCAATCCTGGCCACGTAAAATTAATAGCGTCACAATCCGGTGCAGTAAATACGGTCATCGCACGCGTACTCGCAACAATGTATGATGCGATCCGCGTCAATCAATGGCAGCGTCTCAAAGCGTGCCGAAAACACTCATGTCTTTGGGCCTTTTACGATCGTTCCAAGAATGGGTCCCGCATCTGGTGCGACATGGCGATCTGTGGTAACCGCGTCAAAGCGCAGCGTCGCCGGAAGCGCTCGTCAGCATGACCTTACCGGAGTTTCGACTCGAACGATACTTCGCTACCTGGGAGTTTCGAGCTCGTTATAACCTGGCGGCGTCTGATGCGGAGTCCTGGAGTGTCCCGGAATTGCTGACTTTAGCGGATGGGCACGACCGTGAGCGTTGGGAGCAGCTGCGTCTTGAGTACGGTCAGACCCGCGGACTACCTGCGTTGCGCGAGGCAATCGCCGGCACTTACGATCGTCTTTCGCCGGAGGACATACTGTGTTTTGCCGGAGCACAAGAAGGACTGTACTGTGCCATGCACTCCTTACTTGGCCCCAATGATCACGCCGTCGTGCTCGTTCCAAATTATCAGTCGATGGAGAGCGTTCCACATTCGATCTGCCAGGTCACGGGTGTCCCCTTGCGGGCAGACAATGCCTGGGAACTCGACTTGAACGACGTGCGTAAAGCGCTCCGCTCGAATACTCGGGTCATTGCGGTAAACTTTCCCAATAATCCCACAGGGAAGATTGTCTCGCAGGCGGTCTTTGCGGAATTGATCGCTTTATGCGCCCAACGCGGAATGTTCCTGTTCAGCGACGAGGTCTATCGTGGGGTCGAACGCGACCCGACTCGGCGCTTACCGCAAGCCGCGGATTTGTACGATCGCGCGCTGTCTCTCAATGTCATGTCGAAGGCTTACGGGTTGCCTGGACTGCGGGTCGGTTGGATAGCGTGCTGCGATCGATCGGTGCTCGAGCGAATGGAACAATTGAAGTATTATCTTTCCATCTGCAACGCTGTCGCCAGCGAAGTACTTGCGCTCATCGCACTTAAAGCGCGAGGGACGATCTTGCAACGCAATGGCCGGCTAATCACTGCTAATCTGAGGAAACTCGATGCGTTTTTCCATCGGCATGTAGATCTGTTCGAGTGGTATGAGCCAGATGGTGCCTGCATCGCCTACCCTAGGTACCTTGGTAGCGATGGTGTCGAACCTTTTTGCGCGCGTTTGGTGCAGGAGGCTGGTGTATTGCTATTGCCGGGTTCCATGTACCGTTCCGATCTGCTGCCGTCTTGCACTGATCGCTTCCGGATTGGATACGGCCGGGCTGGAATACACGAGGCGCTTGCAGCCTTTGAAGAATTTCTTACTGAAAGTCACATCCGCTAACTCATGAAGTTTCTCGTTACGAGAAAGCTCAAGGTTGTTGGGCCTCCATGTTAAGCTGAAAGAAAAGCGCAGTCGGCGGTTTGCTGGCGCAAGGGCCTTGATCGGACGAATTCAAGATTCCAGTAGGTACGAGGCTCGGCCGCGACAGCTGCGATGCGAAACCGAGCGTTTTTAGCGAGCGATGAAAAAGAGACCGCCTAAACCCACAACATAACAGGCCAGCACGATAAGCGAGTCGATTCCCATGCCCATCACCTTTCGAGGCGAGCGAAAGAGCAGACCGATGGCATAGATCATGGTCAGCAAAACGCCCAGGCCAGCGAGGTAAACGTCCGTACGCTTTGCTTCGGGAAGAACTGGGTTGCCCGTTAGCAGCGTCGCGACTACAAAGAGAACCGGCAGGAAGGCGTTTCCACCGATAATGTCGCTCATGGCAAGCTCGTAGCCACCAAGTTTAAGCGATGCGAAGCCCGTAGTTACTTCGGGCAGCGATGTCGTGGCAGCAAGAATTGTCGAGCCAAACAGGACGCCCGTCATGCCGATACGGCTAGCGAGAACGCTGCTGGTTTCTTCAAGGGCAACTCCGGCCCCGAGCGTCGCCGCGCAGGCGATTGCAAACATCGTGGCAGTCCGGGCCATGTTTTTCGGCCGCTTATCTGCCGAACCGGAATTCTTACCGCCGGCGCGGACCTCGCGCGCCTTTAGTTGCCACGGAATCTCTTCGCGTGCTTTGCGAATCAACAGTAAACCGGCGACCCATAGGAGTGCAATCGCTATGTTAATTGGCGTCATCCGCAAGAATATGAGTGACTTTGGCATCAATGTGCCGGTGATGGACAAAATAAGGATACCAATTAGCACCAGGGCTTCCAAGACGAGAACGAGTGAGGCCGCTTCATACGTCAGCGGTCCCTTTTTGCGCATTCCTACGAGGTCAAGCAATACCAGCACAACAGTTTGGATCGCAATGCCGCCGAGAATATTACCGATGGCTAACCCAAGGTCGTGATGGACGCAAGCGCTTACGACGATTGCGATTTCGGGCAGGTTCGTTGAAACCGCCA
Organism: Vulcanimicrobiota bacterium; assembly: GCA_030945705.1. Lineage (GTDB taxonomy): Bacteria > Vulcanimicrobiota > Vulcanimicrobiia > Vulcanimicrobiales > Vulcanimicrobiaceae > JALYZK01. Next base: position 2,508 of record JALYZK010000227.1, read on the forward strand.
GAAAGATCAGCCCCCCAAGTGCTTCGCCTAAATTGAAGTGTTGATCGAAAGCATCGGTGGCTTCGGAAAGATAGCTACCCGCTATCCAAATGGCAGCAGCTGCAACGCAAAATACGACGATCAGTGCCAGGGTGCTCACTCACGTTAATTTTGCCTCATTTTGCCGGGCGTTCCTCCGCACAGTCTACCGGGCGGCGGACCTCGCAGGCCCTTTCTTTACCGAATCCACAAGGCACATGACTCTCCTTGTTTAACGCTCTATCGAACTCGCCGCCGCCAAGGAGTGCGAAGGAATGAATCCCACTGAACTGCACGATACGCCGACTCAATTGCGTGATTTTCTGAAGTTACCGTACGGTGAGCTTGAGGAGCTGAACCTGCGCGCGAAGCAACAGCGAAAAGAGCGCGTCACGGCGCACCAAATGCAAGAACAGCGCCTCAAGTATTTGACGGAGGAAAAGCGCATAAAAGCCGTGACGGTTCTGTTTAGCGACCTAGAGGGCCGCTTACATATGCTGGATTACGACAAGAAATTTCTTCTAAAAAATAGCGACAATCTGACGTTTGACGGTTCATCGATTAGAGGGTTCACCGCACAACGCGAGAGTGATCTGCGCTTGGTCCTGGACTGGAGCGCTTTCTATTGGGCCCCTGCCGACGTGTTTGGCGCCGGCAAGGTGCTGGTCTTCGCGAACGTGATCGACCGGGACGGGTCGATGTTTGCTGGCGACATTCGCGGCATGTTGAAGAAACTGTCCACCGATTGTTATGAAAAAAACGGTTATACATTAAACGCTGCCAACGAAATTGAAGGCTTCTTATTTGCCGGGTTGGATGCGGAGCGGCGTTATCACGAGACAAACAAATTCGACTACGTCAACACCGGTGGCTACTATCATTCGCTCCCGGGTGATCCCCTCCGAATCTTCATCGATACCGTAGCCGAGGTGCAGCGAGCGATGGGTTTTGAAAACGAAAAAGACCATCCGGAGGTGGCACCCTCACAGTTCGAGATCAACTACAGCTACGGCGAGGTCGTTGCGGCCGCCGACCAGATTCAGCTTTATAAGCTGATCTGTCGTCAGGTCGCCACCAAACTCGGCATGACGGTAAGTTTTTTACCCAAGCCGGTTCTGGGAGTGAACGGAAGCGGCATGCACACGAACGTTTCGGTCAGCAAAGATGGCAAAAATCTGTTTTGGGACCCGAACGGCGACGAAAAATTAAGCTCGTTTGCATGGCAGTTCGTCGACAGGATACTCAGTCACGGTAATGACATTTGCCTAATGCTCAATGCCAGCGTGAATGCCTACCGGCGTTTGGACCCCCATTTTGAAGCGCCTAACCAGATTAAGGCCTCAGCGGTGGATCGTGGTTCCATGATACGTATCCCGATCGGCAACGAGGGCAGCGCCCGTGTCGAAGTTCGCTCGGTTGCACCGGATGCTAATCCGTACATGGTGCTCTTGGCGGTGTTCAAGACGGGTTTGGCGGGCCGCATCATCGACGTAAAAAATTTGCGGCAAGCCGATCGTTATTTACCCGATAATATCTACGACGCCATGGCGAACTTCCGCAGTTCGGACTGGACAACCGAGCTGCTAGGCGATGATGTTAAGGCGCGCTACGCCGACCTTAAACAAGCTAGCGCTGACCGCTGTCCTCGTTTATTGGGGACCGTTGTTAAGGCTCAGGAAGTGCAATATCACCACGAAGTTTACAACCAGTATCTGTGGAACTTGTTCTAAAGCGCTTTACCGAACGGTCGCGGCAGATCAAGGGCACATTGGAGATACTGCAGGATCATCCCCATCGCTCGCTATTGAAATCGCGCAGTCTTGGTCTGTGCGATAGACGCGAGCCCCGACGCTCCGCAACGTGAGAATCGTTTGCGGCGCGGGATGGCCGAACAAATTGTAGCGGCCTACCGAAATGATTGCGTATTTCGGATGCACAGCCTCGATGAAGGCGGTTGTCGAGCTGTATGCGGAACCGTGATGACCAACTTTTAGGACATCAGCGTGGAGATCCACGCCTTGGTTCAAGATCTGCTGCTCCGATTCGGATCCGGCGTCGCCGGTGAAAAGCATGCGAAACGATTTGTATTGCAGCATGAAGACCAACGAGTTGTTGTTGATATCGTTCCGCGTGCCGGTTAAGAATGGCAATGACGGTCCTAGGAACTCGAACTTTACATTGTCGTCCGTTGTAAACAGATTGCCGGCCCGCGGCTGAAAATTTTTGATATTTAAGGCGTGCGCGACTTCCATTGCATCCCTATAAGCAAAACCCCGATAGGCCTGTCCGCTGTCCAGAATAGCATCGTCACTCAAGGTGCGCAAAACTGGCGCGACGCCTCCTGCGTGATCGCCGTGCGGGTGCGAGATAAAGATGCCATCGAGATGATGGATTCCGTGACGGATTAGAAATGGAACGACGACGCGTTCGCCAACGGCTTCGGCCATGGACTGTCCCGGCGTTGGCGCACCGCGCTCCAATCGTCCGCCGGCATCCACGAGAAATGCATGACCCGAGGGTGTTTGAATGACAATTCCGTCTGCCTGACCGACGTCAAGAATTGTTACGCGCAATTCATGGTGAAGCAGCCGCGGGGGCAAGACGATGAGGGCAACCGCCGCCGCGAACAACACCGCTGCAATGTAATACTGCCGTCTTGTGAAAAGCCAGACGCTGCAAAACAGCACCAGGTCATAGAATGCAATCGTCCAAGTCGGTGGTGGCGTCATAACGACGTGTGCATTGGGTAAGCCCGACGTAAAACGCACGACAGCGACAACGTAACTGAGGAGCCATTCGTTTAGGTTCGCAACTGCATGACCAACTATTGGAATCCCGTCAAAGCTCAACTGCGCGAATCCAAGAATTATCGTTACACCAACACAGGGGACTACCGCGAAGTTCGCAACGATGGCATACGGCGAGAAAAGCATAAATGTGGCGGCCGTTAAGGGCCACACCCCGGCCTGGGTGGCAATCGTTAACGTTAGCGCTTCGCGCACTTTACTCGGGAGGGCATCGTAGCGTTCTAGGACGGCGTCAATATGCGGCCCCAACAAGATGATGGAGCCAACACAAGAGAATGACAAAGAAAACGATGCGCTAGTCACGGCCGTGGGCCAGAATCCAGCGACGGTGATCGCCGCCGCTGCAAGCGCATTCCAAGAAAGAGCTTTTGCGCCATAAGCGCGCGCTCCCAATGCAAATGTAATCATCGTTGCTGCGCGCATCGACGGCAAATGCGATCCGCTAAAAAGAACGTACACCCATACGAGAACCGCGACGCATAAACAAGTGGGGCTGCGCGGTACTTCGAGCATCGCGAGAATCCATAGGGAAACCATGGCTATGACTCCCAAGTGCAATCCTGCAGTCACAAGAATATGAACCGTACCCGTATCTTGGAATTCGGCCCGCAAGTCCGGTGGCAGTGTGGAACGCTCGCCCCACATCTCTCCAGCTAGAATAGATGCATATGGCTCACCCAGGCTCGCGTGCAAACGCTGTGAAAGAATTAAGCGGGCTCGTGCAAAGATTGAATGAACGTCTCCAGGTTTGGACGGCAATACTCCGACGATGCGTCCTTTAGCAAGCCGAGCGTCAAAACCGCGTTCTCGAGCAAGCTCGGCAGTAGCGGGTTCTAGGGGATTTCTGGCCTCATCGAACGGCTCGATGTGACCGCGAATCCTAAGGTGCATTCCGGGCATCGGCGCGTTCCCAGCAACCGAAGCACTAACTGTTCCTCCGTTATCGAGCTTTAGTGGAAAAGAGCTACCCCAACTCGCTGCTTGGACATCGCCGTCAACCAGACCACTGACATTTTGAATATGAATCTTCACGGTGCGGTCGTGCACATCGTTGCGCACAAACGAGTTGAGCGCTCCTAGGACCAGGGCCACCGCTATGAGCGCACGAATTCGAGTGCCGTCCGTATGTATAAAAAGTGCGCTTCCGCAAAGAAAAGAGAGTGCCGCAAGGACCACGATCTTTACGTCAGCTGCTAGCGGCAAAGGCACGAGGGTGCCAATAACAAATGCTGCAGCTGGCGGCACCAGCGCGAAGCGAATCATATCCGTTTAGTGCAACGTCGCTAAGTGGTGACAAGTTGAAAGGGTACATTCATGCGTATTATCGTTACCGGCGGAGCTGGTTTTATCGGGTCACATATCGTCGATGCGTACCTCGCTGCGGGGCACAGCGTGGTTGTCATCGACAACTTGTGGGAGCACGGCGGCGGACGACGTCAGAATGTACCCGATCGCGCGACGTTCGTGCCGATGGACATTCGAGATGAATCGATTACGCGGGTTTTTACCGACTTCAAGCCGGAGATCGTTTGTCATCACGCTGCCCAACACAGCGTGGCAATTGGTTGTCGAGATCCGAAATTCGATGCGCAAGTGAACGTCTTGGGGCTGTTGAATGTACTGGATAATAGCGTGAAAGCCGGCGTGCGCAAAGTAATCTTCGCCTCGAGCGGCGCCACGTTTGGTGATGCGGATCACCTACCTATGGACGAGCAAACTCCTCAGCGCCCCACATCACCGTACGGCATCACCAAAATGGTGGCGGAACACTATCTGCGTTTTTACAAAAACGAGCATAAATTAGACTTCACGGCGCTGCGCTACGGCAATGTCTTCGGTCCGCGGCAAGACCCAAACGGGGAAGCCGGGGTTATTTCCATTTTTGTTGGAAAGTTCTTGGCGGGAGCTCCCGTAAGGATCGATTGGGACGGGGAGCAGACTCGCGACTATGTTTATGTGAAAGACATTGCTGCTCTCAACACGATTGCTCTTGAGGCCGGTTCGAGTTCATTTTTTGTCATCGGTACGGGTAAAAAGACCAGCGTTAATGAGATTTATGAAGCCCTTTGCAATGTTACCGGGATCCGTCCGCCGATCGAACACGCGCCGAAACGACTCGGTGATTGTCGCGAAGCCCAGTTCGATAGTACCCTGGCAAGTATTAAATTAGGTTGGACGCCGAAAGTGCCGTTGTTGCAAGGAATGCGCGAGACGTATGAGTTCTTCAAGAACACGGTCGCGCTCGGAGCGGCGTAATCTCTCAAACGACGATATTCAAGAGTTTGCCGGCGACATAGATCACTTTTCGGATTTCCCTTCCCTCTAATTGCGCGCGGACGGCGGGTTGCTCCAATGCAAGAGCTCGCGCGCGGCTCTCGTTGATCTTTGGTTCCGTTAGCACGCGTGCTCGGATCTTGCCATTAATTTGCACCACTAAAGTTATTTCGTCGTGCGCGAGGGCCGCTTCTTCAACGCGCAAGAACGGCTCGCAATGAACGGATTCACTGTAGCCCATCCGTTGCCACATCTCTTCGGCGATATGAGGTGCAAACGGAGCTAGCAGGATGGGAAACGCATGAACTGCGTACAAGATTACACTGCCTTCTCTGTCTGCCCTGATCGCGCTGATCAGAGCGTTCAAGTACTCGTCAAATTTTGCGACGGTGGCGTTGTAGTGAAAGCGGCGCGTGGTCGTTTCATCGAGGGCTGACTTTGCCGCAACGTGGACGGCTCGCAGCAGGGTCTTTCCGTGAGCGTCGCTTATGGGTGGCACCGTGCGCAATGTGACATCGGCGGCGCGCTGGAAAAATGGCTCGCAAGTGCGCCAAAGGCGTTGAAGGAAACGGCACCGGCCATTAATTCCTTCCTGGGTCCATTCCATGGTGTCTTCCGGTGGCGTTGCATATAACAAGAATAAACGCATGGCATCAACGCCTTGGTTTTCCACGGTTTCGTCGATGCCGACGACGTTGCCGCGACTCTTGCTCATTTTTTCGTTGCCCAAGAGTACCATGCCCTGATTGAACAGGCGAAGAAAAGGCTCTTCGCCATTAACCCAGCCCTGGTCCCGGAAAAACTTATAGAAAAAGCGTGAATACAGTAAGTGTAAGACCGCGTGTTCGGCGCCACCGATATACTGATCGACCGGCATCCAATGGGTTGCATCGCTTTTCTTGAAGGGTGCATCGCCCGCGCGAGGATCTAGATAACGCAAATAATACCATGACGACTCGAAAAACGTGTCCAAGGTATCGCTTTCGCGCCGGGCGGGATTGCCACACTTCGGGCACGTGGTTTTCATAAAATGTTCATCACGCGCAAGCGGCGAGCCCTCTCCGGTAATTGGAACATCGAGCGGCAAGACAACCGGTAGCCGATCGTCCGGAACCGGTACTTGGCCGTGTTCTTCGCAATACACGATGGGAATAGGCGTTCCCCAGTAGCGTTGGCGAGATACGAGCCAGTCGCGCAACCTATAGTTTACCGTCGTTTCGCCCATCCCTAAGCTCTCTAGGCGTTGCGCGATCGCGGCACGCGCGCGTTGACTCGACATGCCGCTGAAATCGTCGCTTGCAACCAGCCGGCCGTCTTCGAGATATGCAGCGTGCAGCGGGACCTGCACTTGCGCGCCCGCAGGTACGACGACTTGAGCAACCGGCAAACCGTGCGCTCGCGCAAATTCAAAATCACGCTCGTCATGTGCGGGAACGCCCATCACGGCTCCGGTTCCATATTCGGCGAGCACGTAATTCGTAACCCAAATTGGAACGCGCTCGTGCGAAAGCGGATTGATCGCGAAGACGCCCGTGAACACTCCCTGTTTTTCCATTAGGCTGGTGCGTTCGAGTTCCGATTTGGATTGCAGGGTTTGCGCGAAGGCCATAACCGCATTACGCCGCTTTGGCGCGGTCCGCAAGATTTCGGTAACTACGGGATGTTCCGGCGCCACTGCCAGGTACGTTGCGCCGAATAGCGTGTCCGCGCGCGTCGTAAAAATCCGTAACGTTTCCCCGGAATTTTCAACGTGAAAGTTAACCGTGATGCCTTCACTCCGCCCGATCCAATTGCGCTGCATGGTGCGGATGCGTTCGGGCCATCCCTCGAGCGTTTCCAAGTCATTCAGCAAACGGTCGGCGTAAGCGGTGATCTTCAAAAACCACTGCGAGAGACTGCGTCGCTCGACGGACGCCCCGCAACGCCAACATACGCCGCCTTCAGCTTGCTCATTTGCCAGAACGGTTTGATCGTTTGGACACCAATTTACCGGCGCTTCGCGTTTGTAAGCTAGCCCGTTTTCATATAAGCGCAAAAACAGCCACTGATTCCAGCGGTAGTAAGCCGGCTCACACGTCGCAAACTCCCGGCTCCAGTCATAGCCAGTTCCCATGAGTCGGATTTGGCGCTGCATGTTTGCAATATTGGAGCGCGTCCAGGCGTAGGGTTCGATGGCGCGTTCAATCGCGGCGTTTTCGGCCGGCAAACCGAAGGCGTCCCAGCCCATGGGATGGAGAACAGCGAATCCTTGCATGCGCATCATGCGCGAGATGGTGTCCCCAAGCGTGTAGTTTTTGGCGTGCCCTACATGCAGGTCGCCTGAGGGATACGGCAACATCTCAAGCACGTAGTATTTTTGCTTTGACGGTTCGTGGCCGGCGCGGTAAAGGCCACGCTGCTCCCAACGTTCTTGCCACTTTCGTTCTGTCGCTCGAAAGTCGTATGCTTCTGCCATGTCAGTCCGTCCTAATCGACGCACGCACGTTCAACCCTTTCCGCAGGTCCCAAAAGGGTGAAGGAAGCTTGTGAAGCGTTTCTACTTTATTGGAGTGGCCCTAGTTGTCGTTGCCGCCGTGTTCCTGCACCCGCCGCACACCCAAACGAAAACTGGACTGACGCTCCGCGAGGCGCCACCGGCGCGCCACGCGGCAAGGCCCGCGGCTGCAGGCGTGGTGGTGTACGTAGTCGGCGCGGTTTTTCATAGTGGCGTCTATCATTTGCCGGGCGGGGCCCGAATCCAGGAGGCGGTGGCAATGGCGGGTGGCTTAACACCGCAAGCAGATCCGGCGGGCATCAACTTAGCGGAATTGCCGACCGACGGTGAAGAGATCGCCGTGCCCATCCGGGGCGAAGCGATTAGCGAACCAACGCATCGTACGGCCCTTCACAAGAAACGAACATCACACAAAAGAGGACACAAGCGGCGCAAAGCACCGCTGGGGCAACCCGTTGACATTAATAGGGCCGACGCATCCGTGTTGCAGACTCTTCCTGGAGTGGGTCCGGGTCTCGCGCAGCGCCTCATCGATTTTCGCCAGGTCAATGGTCCTTTTCACACCGTGGACGAACTGGCTGACGTAGCCGGGATGACCGACCGCCGCATCGAGCAAATAACGCCGTACATCAGAATGCATTAGCGAAGGTACCCATCACGGCAAAACGAAGTGCGCGGTTCGGATGCACACCGACAGTCCGCGCGCAACATTGCCCGCTCTCATTCGCCAGGGATTAGGGCACCATCGGGCCGACGCGCTGGTAGAGCGCGTAAACGGAAGATGGACGGCAATTTCAAGCGCTTCCATTTTAATGCGCGTCGAAAACCTTGCCTGTGCCTTGCGCGACATGGGTCTGGATGGGGGTGACCGCGTAGCGCTTATTTCGCCCAACCGCATCGATTGGATTGTCACCGACTTCGCCATTCTCATGGCAGGGTGTGTCGTCGTTCCAATTTTTCCTAGCCAAGCGCTCGATCAAATACTTCACATTGTAGC
>JALYZK010000138.1 GCA_030945705.1 Vulcanimicrobiota bacterium
CGGTTCATGATTTTTGCGCATGGCAGCGACGATCTGATCGCTTTCACGTTTGTTAACGCGCGGATCATTCGCACCCTGTCCGATCAACAGTGGGACTTTAATTTGGTCGGCTTTGAAGAGGGGCGACTGCGTATTCAAAAAGGCTTCAGTATCGCCCATGCGTTTTCTAAACTGCGCCAACCCGGTGGCCCAATAGGGCGGAATGGACGCGAGCAGCGTGTTCAAGTTCGACGGCCCCACAATATCAACGCCTGCTGCAAATGCGTCCGGCGAAAATGCCACACCGGCCAGAGTGGCGTAACCACCGTAACTGCCGCCCATAATTGCCACCCGCTTGGGATCCGCATAGCCCTGACTGACGGCCCATGCTTTCGACTCGACGAGATCCTGGTGCATCCTCCCGGCCCACTGCCGGTCGCCGGCATTAAGGAAATCCTTGCCGTAGCCGGTGGAACCGCGAAAATTAGGCTGCAACACCGCATAGCCACGGTTCGCCAACCACTGAGCATAACTGCTGTATCCCCAAGAGTCGCGTCCCCAAGGTCCTCCGTGTACGAAAAGCACCATCGGAAGATTGTGCGCCTGGACTCCGGTGGGTAGCGTCAAGTAACCGTGAATGGTGAGACCGTCACTTGCTTTATACGAAACAGGTTGCATATGCGCCAGGGCATACTTCGAGAGCGCCGGACGGGCGACAAACAAAAATGTGCCCTTTTTTGTTGCGCGGTTGTACGCGTACCAACTGACGGGACCATTATCGACAACGTAGGAGATGATCAAGTGGCGGCCGTCGCGGCTCGAACTGGTGAAGCTAAAATCCCCCGGATGCAGGGCCTTAATCGCCGCAAAGTCCCCGGCGTACTTCGGCTCTAGGACCGTCCACTCGCTGCGGTCGCGCTCGACGTTCACGGCGACGATCTCGCGTGTCTTGGGATCGGTAGCAACATATCCCACATCGAACGTCGGATCCGCGAATACCACGCTCTGCGTCCCTGCTTTGAGATCGTAACGCATTAGTTGCGCGGCATTGACGCCTATTGTACTCGTGAGGTAAAGCGAGGCATTATCGGCCGAGAAGGCTTGCGGAGCGATTTGATCGTCGGCGGAAGCCTTCAGTAGGGTCCGCCATGGTGACCGCACGGTATCACGCACCAGGATCTCGGTAGAGCCGTCCTGGTTCGCTTGCACGGCTGCGCGAATGCGCAATGCATTGTCCGCCACCCAGCCCGAAATGTTGCCTGGATTCTGCGTGTCAAGGGTCAGGTCGCCGGATTTGAAATCCACCCGATACACGTCAAAGACTTTTTTATCGCGCTTGTTCATGTCAATCAACATCGTCGTTCGGTTAACCTGATCGATGTCGTCGATCCCAGCGCGGACGCCGGCGAACGGTGTTAAGTCGCGCGTCTGCTGATGTCCGATGTCGGTCTGAAACACATGGAAATTTTCGTCGCCAGACTTGTCTTGCTCGTAAATGACGTGCGCACTGTCCGGTTGCCATGCGACGTTGCGAATCGGGCGCTTGGGATCCGATGCGACCACCCGATCGTCGGTCTTGCCGATCGTTCGTACCCAGATCGCCAGCACATGATTGCGGTCGGGCGCCAAGTACGCCAGCATCTTCCCATCCGGAGAAATGTTCGGCGCCGTTTTTTCCGGGTTTCCGAAAAGCACCGCACGCGGTATCAATGTCGGAAGATCGGCCAGCGCTGCTGGGGCCGTGATGCTGGAAAGCATCCAAAGACTTGCGAAAGCTAGGGTCATTCGCATCCACCAATGTGCCACTCGCAATCTCCTCACAAACCGGATCAGTATTGTTCCGAGAGTCCCTTCGCTAAAGACGCCCGTTGCCTTTTCCCCGGCCACTCCAGTTCATGAAAGATTCGTTGTGGACATGCAACAAGGCCACCTCCACCACCATGTTGGTTGTGATCGCAAAAGCGCCAGGCGCGCTCCGCTCAGTTTGGCTCCGGGCTTTGTGCTTTTCTTTTCAAGCCAAAAAATAGCCCTCCGACCCTTTAGGAAGTGTTTGCGGAATTGCCGAACACTTGGCCGCTTTGAATTTTTTCATAACCCGACCGGTTTTCGCAGCCGTTTGCTCGGCCATCATCCTCTTGATCGGCCTTGTTTCCATACCGACGCTTCCAATCGCTGAGTTTCCAAAAATTGCCCCACCGGTGGTCTCGGTGAGTGCCTATTACACCGGCGCGAGCGCTCAGGCGGTCGAATCATCCGTCACCACCCCACTAGAACAAGCGATCAACGGTGTGCAAGGACTGCGCTACCTAACGTCGACCAGCGGCAACGACGGTTCCAGTAACATCACGTGCACGTTTAATCTCGGCGTCGATCTGAACCAAGCTGCAAACGACGTACAAAACGCGGTTAACGCTGCGCTGGGGCGGCTGCCCAACGAAATCAAGCAAACAGGCATCGCGGTTAATAAGAATTCCGGTTCGTTCATCATGGCAATTGCGCTCACGTCCACCAACCCGCAGTACGATTCACTATTCCTGAGCAATTACGCAGATCTTCAGATGGTGAACTCCCTCAAGCGGATTCCGGGAGTTGGGTCGGTGCAGATATTCGGCCAGCGCAAATACGCGATGCGCTTGTGGCTGGATCCAAGAAAATTAGCGCAAAACCGGCTTGCGGCGAGCGATGTCGTGCAGGCACTCAGCGAACAGAACGTGCAGGTGGCAGCAGGAGCAATCGGGTTGCCACCTACGCCTGCGAAGCAGCCGTACCAGATAAGCGTTCGGGCGGTCGGGCGTCTGAGCACACCCGAGCAATTCCGCAACATCATTCTACGTGCCAATCCGGATGGGGGTTACGTCCGATTTAGCGATGTCGGGCGGGTGGAGCTTGGAGCGGAAGATTATTCCAGCCGCTTAAGCTACAACGGAAAAACCGCGGTTGGCCTAGGAGTACAGCAACTCTCGTCGGCAAACGCGCTAACCGTCTCAAAAGGCGTTCGGAACGCGATGGAGACGCTTTCGAAAAAATTCCCCCCAGGCGTTACGTATAGCGTTGCCTTCGATACAACCGAGTTCGTAACCGAGTCGATTCATGAAGTACTCCTGACACTGGGCATTGCCATTGCACTCGTTGTATTGGTCATCTTCCTGTTCTTGCAAAACTGGCGTACGACACTCATACCGGCAATCACCATTCCCGTATCCTTGCTCGGAACGTTTGGGCTGATGAAAATTTTAGGATTTTCTATCAACACCTTAACGCTCTTTGGACTAACCTTAGCTACGGGTCTGGTGGTTGACGATGCAATCGTCGTCATTGAAAATATCTCCCGCTTTATTCAGGACAAAAGAATGGGGGCGATGGAGGCGGCGGAAGGCGCTATGGCGGAAATCACGGGCGCGGTGGTGGCAACGTCGTTAGTCTTGCTGGCCGTCTTTATTCCCGTGGCCTTCTTCCCCGGCACCACGGGTCAGCTATACAAGCAATTCGCACTCACAATTGCATGCGCGATTACGATTTCGGCCTTCAATGCTCTGACCCTGACCCCCGCGCTCGCCGGGTTATTGCTTGGGAATTCGCGGCGTCGCCGCGGTCGCATATTCGATACCTTTAACGCGGGGTTGGCGCGTTTGCGCCACGGCTATCACCGCACGTTGCCAAAACTTATTTCTTGGCGCGGAGCAGTTCTCGGCTTGTATATCATCGCGCTGCTTATAACGTACGGCATCTTTAAATCCATGCCAACGGCGTTTGTACCCGACGAAGATGCGGGCTACTTCATCGTGCTCGTTCAAGCGCCCGAGGGCAGTTCGCTCGATTATACTACCAACGTTATGCGCACCGTTGAAAAAAAATTACATGCCGAGCCACAGGTGGCGGCCGTCTTCTCGGTCGTGGGCTTCAGCTTCACCGGAAGCGGCCCCAACCGTGGAATCATGTTCGCGCGGCTGACCCCGTGGAGTCAACGCCGCGCCTCCGCAGATTCGCTCGACGCTATCCTAGGACGGTTACGCTTTGGGTTTTTCAGTATCCCGCAGGCGCAAGTCTTCGCTTTCAATCCGCCCCCCATTCAAGGCGTTGGGTCGGTGGGCGGGTTCCAATTCGAGCTCGAGGACCAAGGTAACGTCGGTTTGCCGACTATGATGGGCACCGCGTTCGGTTTCATGCAGGCGGGAAACCAGGATCCGATGTTACGCAATGTTTTCACGACATTCCGTCTCAACAGCCCGCAATTGGTTGTTAATGTTGACCGCAGCAAAGCTCTGGCGGTCGGCGTGCCTCTCCAAAACGTTTTCAACACGATGCAGGTCTATTTGGGTTCTGCGTATGTGAACGATTTCGATTATCTTAACCGGTCGTACCGCGTGTACGTTCAGGCCGATGCTCCCTTTCGTTCGACGATCGGTGATTTAAACCAAATTTACGTGCGGTCGCTCAACAACAACGTCATGCCGCTCACGCAACTCATAACGACGCGGCGCGAACAGACGGCCCCGATTATCAGCCATTACAACCTCTTCCGCTCCATTGAAATCGACGGACAACCTAATGCGGGCTACGGTTCGGGGCAGGCGATTACGCAAATGCAAAATCTTGCTGCAAAGGTGATGCCCGCCGGAGTCGGTTACGAGTGGTCGGGGCTTTCGCTCGACGAGATCCAATCGGGCAGTCAAACCGCGATAATTTTCTTGCTCGGCATCGTGTTTGTTTTTCTGGTGCTCTCCGCGCAATATGAAAGTTTCACGGATCCGATCATAATCCTTATGGCGTTTCCCGTGGCTGTGCTCGGCGCATTACTAGCGCTCAAACTGAGAGGTATTCAAAGCGACGTATACGCGCAAGTCGGCTTTGTGATGCTGATCGGACTTGCCAGCAAAAATGCTATTCTAATCGTTGAGTTTGCGAATCAACTGCGTCGAAAAGGTCACGACATCCAGAGTGCGGTGAGAACGGCGGCCGAAACGCGGCTGCGTCCGATTCTCATGACATCGTTGTCGTTTAGTTTAGGCGTTCTTCCGCTGGTGCTCGCATATGGAGCCGGCAGCGCTAGCCGGCACTCACTGGGGACGACCGTTTTTGGCGGAATGTTGCTTTCTACGATTTTAAACCTGTTTGTCGTACCCGTTCTGTATGTGATCATTGAAACGCTCAAGGAACGCAGGAAGCCGTTAGGAGGTTCGATTTTCGAGGGCGTGAAAACTGACGGTCATCGGCAAACCGTTACCGCCGACGAGTAACAAACTTTACATTTTCGCGCAGGATAAATGCCTTCGTGATCGCCTCCCTTTAGCGTATTCGATCGGCGCGCGGCGCGGAGGCCGCATCTAGACTGATGCGATTCCAAGCGCGATGTCTCCCGATCGCAGCGATGAACGGTTCCGCCACCGCTTCAGCGGACTCCCCGACGATAATGCCCTCCGACGCAGCCTCGTTTTTTCCGCGACCAATCACATTGTCGAGAAGAGCGCTAGCATTTCCAATCGCCGCAATTGCTTTGCCATGCTTGTACGTTTCGGTAATGAACTCGACCGCATCACCGGACTTCATTAGTGCAGCGAGGTTTGCGCTTCCGTCAGGCACGACGACTGCGTCGAAGGAGACGGATGGCATGGTGATGAGCGTATGATCGACAGCAATACTTGCGGCCCCGTCGCCCTTGAGAGTCCCTAACCGCGCGGCAAGTACAACCGCCTTGGCACCAGCCCTGGCGAGCGCAGTCTTCATCGCCGTGACGGCCGCAGCGTTCACTCCGTCGGCCGCTAAAATCGCAACCTTACGCGTCTTGACGGTATACGTGGCCGTGTTCAGTTGACTGAGCGCGGGTGACCTCTCGACGCCTTTTCTCTCAGCGCCATCCGTACGTTGGTTCTTGCCTGCGAGAGGCACTGGCAGCCCCAGGTTGGTTGCAACCTGCCTGCTCAATCCGGAATCAATATTTGCCAGCATCTTGTTCAGCACACGCTCGCGAATCTCGGAGCGATTTACTTTCGCAAGCTCGAACGAAAACGCCGAAACGATATGCTCCTTCTCCGGCGCTGACATGCTGTTCCAAAACATTGTCGCTTGCGAGAAGTGATCATCGAAGGACTCGGAACGAACACGGCGCTTGACCCCGTCCATGCGCTCCGGGTACGTCGCGAAGGCTCCGGCCTCAACGGTTCTCTCCTTTGGCCATCCTTCATCAAGCGAGTTCGGATCGTACGACGTGTCGCCAACATCGATGGCCATGCGATGGAGACCATCGCGCTGACCGTTGCTAAACGGACAGACGGGGCGATTGATCGGAATTTCGTGGAAGTTAGGCCCTCCAAGGCGCGATAGCTGGGTGTCGAGATAGGAGAAAACGCGGCCTTGTAAGAGTGGGTCGTTCGTGAAATCAATTCCGGGCACAACGTGCGAGGCACAAAATGCGACCTGTTCCGTCTCGGCAAAAAAGTTGTCCGGGTTACGGTTCAACGTCATCTTTCCGATCCGTTCTACTGGAACCAGCTCCTCTGGAATGAGCTTCGTGGGATCGAGAATGTCAAAGTCGAACGAGTCTGCTTCTTTGTCACCGAAGATTTGCACGCCAAACTCCCACTCGGGATAATCGCCATTTTCAATCGACTCGTAAAGATCCCGACGATTGAAGTCGGCGTCCTTGCCAGCCAGCTTTTGCGCTTCGTCCCACACCAAGGAATGCACGCCGAGCAGCGGTTTCCAATGAAACTTCACAAACCGCGACTCGCCCTTGGCGTTGATGAATCGGAACGTGTGCACGCCAAACCCTTCCATCATGCGTAATGACTTGGGAATCGCGCGATCCGACATCAGCCACATCATCATATGCGACGTCTCGAGCGTCAACGAGACGAAATCCCAAAGCGTATCATGCGCTGAGGATGCTTGCGGAATCTCGTTATGGGGTTCAGGCTTGACCGCATGCACGAAATCGGGAAACTTGATCGCATCCTGGATGAAAAAGACCGGCATGTTGTTACCGACCAAATCGTAGTTGCCTTCCTGCGTGTAGAACTTCACGGCGAAACCGCGAACATCGCGCGGCGTATCGGCTGAGCCTCGCGACCCGCCAACGGTCGAGAATCGCACGAACACCGGAGTCTTTACAGAGGGGTCTTGCAGGAAATGCGCACGCGTGTAGGGCGCCATCGACTTGTAGACTTGAAAGTATCCATGTGCCCCAGTGCCTCGGGCATGCACGACACGCTCGGGGATACGTTCGTGATCGAAATGCGTGATTTTTTCGCGCAGCACGAAGTCCTCGAGAAGCGTAGGGCCGCGCGTCCCGGCGCGTAAAGAATTTTGGTTATCCGCGACCGGCACGCCTTGGTTAGTGCGCAAATCCGCATTTGTCGCATCAATCTTAAACGAATCAAGTTGCCCGGTCTTCTCAGATGACTTCAGGTCATCGGAAAGCTTCTGACCCTTAGATGGAGAGGCCGCAAGAGTACGCTTCGTTGCCATTGATCCTGCCTGTTAAACGCGGTGGTGATTGGCGCGAGCATTCGGCGCCACGCGGTCAAATGCTTTTGGATGTGATCGCCGCTCCGCATTCTGGATTTCATAATAAGAGCTACTTTGTGTAGAGCCCACCGCGATGCGTGGAGTCCGCCAGATTGCGTTTCTTGAGTTACAAAAAATTAGCGATGGAAGTGCAGCCCTAAACGAGCGCTTCGGCGATTGCTTCATCGGGCGTCAGGGCGGCGCCCGCGGCGAAGAGCGCGTCGAGTTCCGATGCACTGAAGTGTTCGCGTAATAACGCAATAAGACGCTCTTGCGTCACCATCTCGGTGTACTCGCGTTCGTAACCGACCGTGCGCAAACCGTTTTCAACATAACCCTCGAGTCGTGCGGCACGCATGAAATCACCGTCTAACCCGCACGCCAACGCCAGATGTTCGAGGGTTACCGGGACGTGCGGATTGGAGGGATCGCTTGTGGCATAGAAATGAAGTACGTTGCTCGCTGCGGCGCGCGCACCAGCCCGGTCGTTAACAGCCATCAGATACCCCGTCAAATTTTGATTGATGTGCGGTATGCCATTTATATCTTTTAGGCGCACCGCTATCGAGAGCGCTTCGCGCGCTAGTGAGATTGCGCGTTCCGTTTGGCCGCGAGCGTGTTCGTTTTCAGCGAGGTTAACCGTTGCGGTCAGTTCGCCCCGCTCGTTTCCGAGGGAGCGGTGCAACGAGCGTACGAGGTCGGAAGCCTCCGCCGATGCCACCAGGCCCCCCGAAAAACCGGTAACCACTCCGCGGTACATCAGGTCATCCAGGTGCTGCCGCGGAGTTAGGCTCACAACCTTTTCGGCCTCGCGCAGGGCGGCTTCGGCCTCCGCCAGGCGGTGCACGAAACCCGCCGATCGCCCATACCGTAAAAGGGCATCGGCAAGGATAGTTCCATTCCCGGACGCGCGAGCAAAGCGGACGGCGCGCGCAGCCGCCGCGAAAGCACGCTTATTCGCGAAAAGTCCTGATTCACAGGACGCGATAAAAGTCCACAGCTGCGCGAGGCGCTTTGCATCGTCACTCTCGATTGCGGCCGCAAACTGCTTGGCTCGTTCGATTCCCTCACGATGGAGTTCGAGCTCTTGGAAAAGCCGCGTCACCGTAAGCAGGTCCGCGCCTTCGCACGGAGCGTTTGCCGCGGCCCAATCGAGCGCCGCACGCACGTC
>JALYZK010000169.1 GCA_030945705.1 Vulcanimicrobiota bacterium
GATTATAGCCGTGCATGGGGCTTTATCCGTACTCCTACCCTATGGAGTTGGATCGGCATGGTCAATAAGCATCACGCTGCTGGGGGCCATGGGCAGCGGGTGCAACTTGTTATACGAAGCGGCAAGGCGATTTCCGCATATGTCTTCGGCGAGCGCCGGCCTGCGACCGATTCGTTCGTGGTCGATGAGTTCGGTTTCACCGACCAGCATGGGCGCGCGAGACTGCCTTCGCTGTTGCGTGCTGCCGCAGGCGATTTGCGGAAAATAACCGGTTGGCTACCGCCCGACGCTGCGCGTGACGCGTTGCCGCGCGGCTCGGTGAGGAAACGTAAAGACGCAATCTTTATGATCGCGCCGCTCTCTTCAGACGCAAAACTGCTGTGTGAAGAGGAGGCCTCAAGACCGCGTACCGGCGACCGGATTTGGATGGCCGACCACATTTGATCAAACCTCTTGATTAACTGGGGCGCAAAGGCCACAGAGAAAGGCACGGCGGGTGCGTTGCTCAATCAAAATTTTCTTATTGAAAGAGGGACATCTGAAGTGAAGAGCACGCCACGAGCGAGGCGACTCGGGTGCCCAGTAACCTTACCCTTGTAGCTTGAAGTTCGGCTCGCACCAAACAGTGTGCACTTGCCGCATAAATGGCGCGCTCATCCATGGCCGGTTCGCTTAAGTGCGTTTGCCGCACGACGACGGAAAAGTCGTGGCGCTTGATTTTGATACCGACGGTCGATGCGCGGAGCCCCTGGCTTTGCAATTTGCCAGCAAGCTCGGCAGCCTGTTCGCGCAAGAGATTAAGCAGTATGTATTCATCCGCGACATCATACTCAAAAGTTTCTTCGGTAGAAATCGATTTGGTTTCGCGGTCTGGCTGGACGCGGCGCTCATCGCGTCCACGAGCGAGCTCGCGCAGTTCCAGACCGCTCGAGCCAAAAATAGCGTGCAACGTCGCATCGTTCAGTTCCGCAAGTTGACCAATCGTGGCAATGCCGCGCGCAGAAAGACGCGATTGGGACTTGGGACCGACTCCCCCCAATTTCCCAACCGGTAGGGGAGCAAGAAATGCGGCTTCTTCTCCTGGCGCGATCGCTCGAAGCCCATCCGGCTTACAGAGGTCCGATGCGATTTTTGCGATCATTTTTCCGGTTGCCACACCGCCGCTGACCGTTAGCCCCGTGCGTTCGCGGATTGTTGCGCGGATCATGGCAGCCGCGCTAAGTGCGGCGTCAAAGTCGCAGGCAGCTAAATCAACAAACGCTTCATCTAACGATAGGCCCTCAACCGCTCGCGAATCCTGAGCAAAGACGGTAAAAATTTCGCGTGAGACCTCACGGTATCTCGAATGATTCGGCGCCACGACGACCAGTTGCGGGCACACTTGCAGCGCTCGGTAGAGCGGCATCGCAGAACGCACTCCGAACGGGCGAGCCTCGTACGAAGCCGTGAGTACCACCGCTCGGCGGCTGTTCCCCGCGACGGCGACGGGTTTGCCTCGTAAGGTCGGATCGTCGCGAATCGCTACGCTCGCGTAGAACGCGTCAACGTCGAAGTGGCCGACCATGGCGCGTTAGACGGCGGCCGCGCTAAAAATGCTGCGAATCGCTTCCATGTTGCGGATGTCGTCGGCGTCGTCCCCAGGCGTCTCAAGTATGGCGGTTTTACCCCGCAACTCTGGGCGGGCGGCGAAAGCGCTGAAGCCCTCCCAACCGATGTTGCCCTCGCCAATATGCCAATGGCGATCACGATGAGCGCCGAGCGCGACCTGCGTGTCGTTGAAGTGAAACATGTGCACTCGTTCAAGACCGATGTTTTCCGCAGCCTGATAGATAAATTCATCGACGCCGTGCTGCGAATTGATCTCGTACCCGGCGGCCCAGGCGTGCGCCGTGTCGAGGCAGACCCCGAGTTGAGGATGATCTATGCTGCGCACGATACGCCCGAGCTCCTCCAAAGTGCCTCCGCACAGTTGACCCGCGCCCGCCGAATTCTCCATCACCAGACAAACGCCAGGCTTGATGTCGTGGAGCGCTTCTTCAATGAGGTGACAAACGGAGGCAAAACCTTGCGAACGCGATCTTTTCCCGTAAGAGCCGAGATGGGTATTGACATAGGCAATGTCACCGATTGCAGCCACCTCAAGGTCGCCCCTAACCAAGCGCAGTGAACCGGCACGGATCTTCTCATCGTCGCTCGCAAGATTGATGAGATACGAGGTATGGATAGCGCAAGGAGTGATTCCGGCCTCCCCTCGCATGCGGGCGAAATCCGCCAACGCAGCCCGGTCTATCTGCGCCACCCGATACGTCCTCGAATTACCGCTAAAAACTTGAAGCGCGGTACAGCCTGCCGTGACGGCGTGTTGTAAAGCCGCGGTGTACCCTCCCCCGGTTCTTACGTGAATCCCAAGACGCACGGCGTTCTCGCTTATCGAAAACGCAGCGAGTTCGAACGCATTCCGCGGGGCATAAAGCTGCGGCGGGGACCGCTCGCGGCACTCTTGGAAGGATTTCGCTCGAACGTCGTGCCTGAAATGAGCACGGCGTCCGAGGGCCGCTCCCGGCGCCCCACTCGACCAATGAGCTGCTCCACGTCAGCTTCACCGAAAGCGTCGGCATCGGTAATAACGATCAAGTCGGCGGCTGGAATGTCCAGTCCGCTCCCAATAAGGTTGGTAGCGGCAAGTATTGACGGCGCCACAGACTTAAAGTCATGCATCATCTCGATGCGCGTAC
Organism: Vulcanimicrobiota bacterium; assembly: GCA_030945705.1. Lineage (GTDB taxonomy): Bacteria > Vulcanimicrobiota > Vulcanimicrobiia > Vulcanimicrobiales > Vulcanimicrobiaceae > JALYZK01. The sequence continues at coordinate 2,736 of JALYZK010000169.1, forward strand.
CCGCACCATGTACCTTTACACCGCGCCGGGCATGACGCTTGCCGTGGGCGCTGCTGTCAGCCATATCCCCGCGCATCTGTTGCACCGGCAGCGCATAGGTTTCAGTCAAGCGTTGCGCAAGTCGAGGAATGTCACCACGTGTGCGACCCACCACAAAGATCCGCGAACGGGCATGCAGATGATGACGAATAAATTTTTCAGCCCGCGACAGCTGCTCGGGTGGAGGCTCCCCCAACACTCCTTCGACTTTGTGAATTTTTGTTGGTAGCACATCGAACGGCATACGATGCATCGTGATAACGTTTGAGTATGCTCCGATACGCGTGAGAAATGCTTTAACTTCCGATGGTGTAGCGGTCGAAAACAGCATTGGACAGTCAAGTTTTTCAAGTAGGCGGAGATGCTCGCGCTCATCGAAAGCGTTGACATCGTCTACAAAAAGCAACGCGCCACGATCAATACAATCCCACCATTGTTCGCTTGAAAGCATCATGGCACTGCCCATGATAAAACGTATGGAACCACCCTCGATTCCCTCCTTTACGGCGCGCCGCTCTCCGGGTGAGATTCCGCCATGGACTTCAGCCACGCCCAGCCCCGTATGTTCCAACCGGTCGCGAAAGTACGTTACGTGTTGGCGTACGAGGTCACGTGTTGGCGCGACGATGCAGACATAGCCGTCTGCCCGAAGCGCTTCTGCTACGGCCACCCTCAGCAACACTTCAGTTTTGCCGGAGCCGGTTGGTGCTTTTAACAAAAATTCGAATGTGCCGCGCCTTAAACCGTCGTTGATCGCGGTGATTGCGCGCTCTTGATCGTCCGTCAACGTAAAGAGCTCGCCCTCGCGGATTAATTCGTGTGCCACAGCAACTGTTTGGGAATTTTCGTCTATCTGCTGCCAAATGCGTTTGCTACTCAGCGTCTTCGTCATGAAGCCACCGTTTGCAGCTCATCTGCTTTCTCTGCCAGCATCGTTCCCGGATCCGTTTCCAATTGCGGCAAATCCGCTAACGAGCGCAGCCCGAATGATTCCAGAAATTCAGGCGTGGTCTTATAGATCATCGGCCGACCGACAACGTCTCTGCGCCCCGCTTCATCAATCAGTCGGCGGTCCAGAAGCGTCGCGATCACGCTGTCCACCGAGACGCCGCGAATCGCTTCAATTTCAGTCTTTGTAACTGGCTGAAGGTAGGCGACGATGGCGAGCGATTCGAGAGCGGGAGCCGACAAATTGGTCTTGGGCGGAAGCAAATACAGTTCAACGACGTCGCGGCAGACCGGTGAACTTGCAAAACGATAGCCGCCGGCAATTTCGCGTAACACGATTCCTCGGTTAGAAAAATCGGACTCAATCTTCTGCAGTGCGGCAGCGATCTCGATCTGCGATGCGCGCGCCAACTTCGCCATGTCTTTAATTGAGAGCGGTTCGCTTGCGACAAAGAGCAATGCTTCAAGCGTCTGTTGCAACCGTTCGATGCCCCCGAACAAGTCAACTGCCGTCGCCGGTTCTGGCGTCTCTTCGATCATTCGTTGTTGAGTCTGCACTCATACTCCCCCAAGCGCGGCACTGGGTAACAACCGAATTTCGTCAAAAGCCTCGCTTTGCTCGAAGGTGATGCGATTGCGTCGAATCAATTCCAAGACCGCCAAAAATGTTACGATAATTGATTCGCGCCCAAGTCCGCGGCACAGAACCGAGAACAATGTTTCACCTTGTTGGCGGACTTTGCGCAAAACGAAGTCCATTTGCGCCAGCAACGAAACGCGTTCTCGTGCAATGCTTTTATGCTGCGGTCTCGCGTTGCGTAACATGGCAATGAAAGCGTTCGAAAGGCGTTGCGCATCTATAAGGTAACGCTGGGTTAATTCAGTGGACGGATCACCGGAATCTCGGTAGAAAAATGCGCTTGCTTCGAGCGCGCGTTCGCGCATTGCTTCACCGGCTTCCCGGTATTTGGAGTACGCCACGAGACGGGCCCGAAGACGCTCTTCAACTTCTTCGGCAGTTTGCGCCTCCTCGTCGGTGAACTCGATGGGCGCCGGCGGTAACAGCGATTTGGATTTCAAAAAAACGAGCGTTGTTGCTACGACAAGGTACTCAGCGGCGAGGGCGACATCCAGCGCTTCCATTAACGAAATATATTCAAGATACTGCTCCGCAACCGTTGCCAGCGGCACTGTCGCAATATCCAGCTCGCGCTCTTTGACCAACGTTAAAAGCAGGTCGAGGGGTCCGTCAAAAATCTCAAACGAGATTCGGCACGCGCGATCTTCGGAGGATAAGACAGTCAACTGCTACGTTGCTCGGCAGTTCTTGCCACCACCGGCACGTCGCCGAAATCGCTGGGATTTGCCATGATGTGTTCCAGCGCCAGGTTGATGAGGCGCTTCTCGTTCACGTACTTGAGCGACTTTCTCGCGACGAAGATATCGAACCACGCAGCCTCATCGACCTCGTGGTCGTGATTAGCGGTGTCTCCCGATAAATAGCGCATCAAGTAAAAAGTCACCGACTTTTTGTGCTTTCGCCCATTGAGAAAAAACCAATACGAGATCTCTGAGAGCTTCACTACGATTTCCGCCCAGCAACCCGTTTCTTCGCGTACTTCCCGCAGCGCCGCTTGCTCGTGTGATTCCCTAGCTTCTATGTGCCCTTTGGGCAAAGACCAAACGCGCGGCGCGCCCCTCCCGATGAGGAGCGCATCATAGGACGACTCTCGCTGGCGCAGCACGAGGCCGCCGGCCGAAACCTCATATTTGATCCGCATGGCCTGTCTTTATTGAGACGAAAGGCGTCAAACCGACGCCTGGATTGCTCCTATTATATCAAGTCTGACCAAGAAGAAGAATGTGCTAAGCAAGCTAGCACTCGCTTTTTTAGCCACCTTTAGTGCCGGTTGGCCTCCAGCGCAGATCCGGCTGACGGGCTGCACGGGTTTCGTCGATCCGGCCTACCACCGTTCTCTGCGGCGCTTGCAGAATTTCTTGTGGCCTCAAGTGCGCTATTTGCACGATCTCTCGTAGAGCGGCTATGAATCCATCCAGCGTTTCTTTCGACTCCGTTTCTGTTGGTTCAATCATTAAGCACTCAGGAACTATTAACGGAAAATACATGGTGGGAGCGTGATAACCCCGATCCAGTAGAGCTTTCGCTATGTCAAGCGCGCGCACACCGGTTTCACGTTTTAAGCTTTGAGCCGAAGCTACGAATTCATGACGACAACTTTCGGGATACGGCGTTTCCAAAAATTCCGAAATTTTCACCCGCATGTAGTTTGCATTAAGAATTGCCCGCTCGGAGACCTCGGTCAGTCCTGTTGCACCGTTCGCATAGATATAGGCTAGCGCTCGCACCATATGGGCAAAGTTGGACCAAAAGGAACGCATGGGTCCAATGGAATGGGGGCGCTCAAAATCGAATGCGAAACTCAGCGCGTCGCTCTTAAAACGACCGTTCGACTTGGCGTTGGAAACACGAGTCGTGGTCACAATCGGCGTCGGCAAAAATTTAACGAGGTGTCGCGCAACTCCGATCGGACCTGCGCCCGCCCCTCCGCCACCGTGCGGGATAGTAAAGGTCTTGTGCAGATTGAGATGCATGAGATCAAATCCCATATCGCCGGGCCGCGCGTTGCCCATTAGCGCATTGGCATTTGCCCCATCGTAGTACATTAAGCCCCCGGCGTCGTGAACGATCCTCGTGATCTCGCTAATATGATCTTCAAAAAGCCCCAGGGTGTTGGGATTGGTCATCATGCATACAGCGGTGTCGAATCCTAAAACTTGTTTTAGCTCGTCCACTCCGACGCGCCCGCGTTCGTCGCTCTTGAGTGAAACAACTTTGTACCCCACCATGGCAGCCGACGCAGGATTGGTCCCATGAGCCGTGTCGGGGACGATAACCGTCGTGCGCTCACGCTCTCCCCGCGATCTGAAATATGCCTTCGCAATAAAGAGCGCGGCTAACTCTGCATGAGCTCCGGCGGCGGGATTAAGGGAGAAGGCCTCCATTCCAAACAGCGACGCCAGGCTGCGCTCGAGCTCGTACATTATTTGCAATGCGCCTTGCGCGCTTTCGTCGGGTGTTAGGGGATGCAAGTCGCGCAACCCCGGTAAATTCGCACACGCGTCGTTGACTCGCGGATTATATTTCATTGTACAAGAACCGAGCGGGTAAAAGGACATATCGATTCCGAACGTTCGCTGCGAGAGCCGGGTAAAATGACGCACAACATCGAGTTCGCTGTTTTCGGGTAGCGGTAAATCATCACGCAGAACGTCAGGTGGTAAGAACGCGTTTAATGATTTACCCGTCGGAAAATATCGATTAGCACGACCCTTTTGACCTTGTTCGAAGATGATCGGACTCGTGAATTCAGACGCGAGTTGGGACATGTATGATCTCTTGGAGCGCCGCGCAAATTGCATCAATGTCTTCTGGAGTAGTGGTCTCGGTCGCCGTCATCAGGATGCAATCCGGGTACTCCGGATACCACCGTCCCACATCGACCCCTCCCAAAATTCCCCGCGCATGCAACCCCGAGAGGACCTCTTGCGCCGGCCTCTGCACGTCAACGACGAATTCATTAAAATATGGCGCATCAAACTTCAACGCGCAGCCTTGAATTGAAGACACGCGTGTAGCGAGTTCGCGCGCTTGCCGCAAATTTTCGGCCGCGCAATCGCGCAAGCCGGTTTCTCCCAGCAGTGCTAAGT
>JALYZK010000214.1 GCA_030945705.1 Vulcanimicrobiota bacterium
GTTGAAGCGAGTGCGTTAAAGCCTCTCGGCGGAACGATGACCGAGTCGCCGTGCGACATCCATACTGCGGATTCAGCGGGAATTCCCGCGAATAGCGCATGGCGCTCTTGGAGGGTTTTCAAGGTCGCGGGACCATACTCACGATGGTTCAATTGCACCAGCTGCGCGCCAAGATCGCGCGCGATCAATTGCATTCCGTAACAAATTCCAAGCAACGGTACGCCGCTCTTCAGAATTTGGGGATCTAACGCCGGTGCACCGTTCACGAGCGCGCTTTCCGGACCCCCGGTCAAAACGATTGCTGACGGTCGACGTGTGGCCAGGGCGCTCCACGGCGTGTCGTATGGCACGATTTCGCAATACACGTTCAACTCACGGGTGCGCCGTGCGATAAGTTGGCTATACTGGGCGCCGAAGTCCAATATGAAAACCGTTGCGGGTGCGACGACAACGGCCATTTAAGTCAGAACTTCTTCGAGCCGGTCGTTTGCCAGCGCAAACGAAACCTCCATTGCGATCCGCTCCCCCACGGAGACATCGCGGCCCCAGCGGTAGCCGGAGTACGGCGTAAAGCGCGTCCCCGGTGAACCCGGAATACGCAGAGACACATCGTAGCAAATAAAGTCTTTCGGCGGACCCGCGGTGATGATGCACTGCAGCGCAAACGGGCCGATGATACCGGGAGGGCTGGCTTCGCGAGCCGCCCGCAAAAATTGTTCTCCCATTTCAAAGGCCTTTTCCAGCATCGATTCAGTGAGCGTTGCCGCAATGTGCCCCGCTTCTTCCATGCGCATCGGAATTCCGGCGATGGCTGCGCTCTGAGAAGGAAGAACGCCTCGCAGTCCGTCAAAGTTGGTCTGGCGCCTGGTATCGGTTCCACTTAACTCCAACTCATCCAAGACGGGCGAGTAGAAAAAATTCAGATTCACCGACGGGCCTAGCGCATATTCCTCAATGACGGCGCCACGCAGCCCTTCTTCAGTCAGCATTCCCTCGCGAATAAGGCGATCGGCCACGACTCGATACTCACCCGGTGAAGAGCAGAGAAAGAATGCACGTTCAAAAGAAACCTGTGCATGCGGCGACTTTACCATCACAAGACGGTCGATCTCGTGGGGCGATCTAAATTGCGCCGGATGCCGAATGGCCGCAGCGGCGAGTAAAGAATATTGATTCTGCCGTTCGTCACGCTCCTCGAACCGTAGCAATGCGCGATTTCCAAACATGGGAACCTTCATCCGCGACTCTATTTCATTGTAGCTGTATCGCTCATGCAAATACACCTCGAACGACCGATTCGCCAAAAAAATTACGTTCCGCGCCAGCAGGGTTTCTTGAACTGGCGGGTCCAGCAAGTCCGCAAACTCGCTTAAACACAAGGTGTCATCCACACATCCGCGCTCGGGCTCGTTAGCTGTTTTGAAATAGGAAGCGTAGGTATTTTCACGCCCGCGAGCGGTAACTATCAAGTTGCGCAATCCGACTGCCCGCGCGCCAAAGGCCACTTCGAGCGCGGAGTGACTGCCAATAGTGCAAAGGGTGATCGCTGACCGATCATAGCGTGCCAGCGCCGCGGCAATGTTCGGTTGCACGCCTAGCGATTACGACGCGAGCAGTTGACGAGCCTGGAGCGTGTCGCTGTATTCTATGGTCAGTATGTTACGCATGAGGGTTGCGCTGCCACGAGCGTCGTCGGTACTGATGCGGCTTAGCGTTCGATATGCATCGTAGAGGAACGCCGGCAGGTCACGATCTTTTGGATACACCCTATGGAGCCGGTCAATAGCATCTGCAAGCAGAACCCCGGCATTACTTTCCCGCGTGCCGTATCCGGCGTCCAAATATTGGTTGAGGCGCCGCAATTCGTTTTTTATCCCTAATACGGACATTCCGGTGCGTCCGAAATACTCATCAGCAGGCGCTAGCGTGGTGAGATAGGCGTCATGCGTCATCGCCTTCACGCTACCGATAACGCGCAGGGGAGCTACTCGCTTCAAATGCGCAAGGAGTTGCTTGGCATTAAGGACTTCTCCGGGGGCAAAGCCCGGATAGCCCTGTGTGGCAGTCTTTGCATCGCTTAGGAGGTCGCTACCATAAGTGTCTGGCAGTTTTTCAACCGGAAAAAAACTTTGCGCGCTGCGCGCGAACGCAAGGCTTCGGTAGGAGGGATCTTTGGTTAAAACGTAGGCCCGCCAGTCCGCTTCAACCTGCTGCAGCAGTGCGTCGGGGTCACGCCGGTAATCATGCAAATTATCGGTCGCGTCTTGATCGGCCAAGCGCGCTTCCGTAGCGGGATCGTCGATTGCCTCAACCCGCGCTAAGAGCGTTTTAGCCTTAGCGATTTGATCCTGATTACCGTGCGCGACCACATAGTTGGCAGCCTCCCGGATATACCACGGCACCGCATCATGGTTGGTCAGCGGATTATAATGTAGGCCAGTTGCTATCTCGACGGATAAGAACGCAAGCTCCGCATATGCTGGATCGCTTGCGTCGCGCAACGAGTATGCCCGACCCGCTAGAAAGATCATCGACAGATAATACTGTTGGTCGGCGAATCTCCAGCCGTGGGAGCCACCTTGGTCGTAAGC
>JALYZK010000224.1 GCA_030945705.1 Vulcanimicrobiota bacterium
CCCGAGAGCATCGTCAGCGGAAGAAATACCACAACGGTCGTTAACGTGGAAGCAATCATCGGGGCACCCAGCTGGCTCATGGAAAGCGTGATGACATCCCTTTTTGCAAGCCTCGGATTCTCACGAAGGTTGCGGGCGATATTTTCTATGACAACAATCGCATCATCGATGATCAGACCCACTGCCACCGCGAGGCCGCCGACGCTCATTAAGTTGAGTGTTTCACCGGTTCGCTGAAGTACAAAAATTGCGATAGCCATGGCAATGGGAATAACGATCGCCGCAACCAACGTCATACGAAGATTTCGCAAGAACGCGTAAATGACAAGAACCGCCAACAGCGCACCAAGCAGGATTGCATCTCGCAATGAACGCTGTGACTCTACCACTAGAGCAGTTTGATCCCAATAGTTATGTAACGTTATTCCACGGGGCAGCACGCGCTGAATTGCAGTAAAGCGCGTTTTTATCGCATTTGCCATTTTTACCGCATCCGCACCGGGCAGGCCGTAGGCATTGATGATTACACTGCGCTGCGCGCCAAAGCTAACCTGGTCGGTTTGGGGAGCGACTCCCACGTCCACGCTGCCTAACGAGCCCAATGAAATGATGTTTTTTGCAGCATTTGTGACCGTGACGCGGCGCAAGGCCTCGGCACTTCTGATGTTTGCATCCAAAAAAAGGACGTTGCGCTGGTAGTAACGCTCGGAAAGGCCAAGTGCCGAAACAGTGTTTGCATCGGCGATGGCTTTACTGACGTCCGCCACGGATAATCCGTGAACGGCAAGCGCACTCGGATTCAAGCTGACGTGATACTCACGCTGCGCCCCACCAACCACAAGCATACGAGACAAACCGGTAATTCCATAAAACTGCGGAACTATCGTTTGCTCCGCTAATTCATGAAGTAGGGTCTGCGAGAGAGTTCCCGAGGTAAGTGCGTACGATACAACCGGCTCGCCGTTTGGATTTATCACCACGGCAATGACATTCGTCGCCGGCGGTAACAGAGTACGAGTCTGTGCAATTGCTTCATTGACGTGTTGCAGATCGACCTGCACGTTGCTTTTGGGATCGTACTCAACAACAAACTCTGCGGACCCTTGGGTCGATGTAGTCCGGACGCGAAGAACCTGTGGAAGGCCTTGAAAAGCGCGTTGGAGCGGAAGTGCCACCGCTATCCGCACTTGATCCGGCGGCAGATCACCCACATTTGCTACAACGTCGATGCGTGCAAACGTCATGTTAGGAAAGATACTTGCGGGTACTACGGTATAAGCGTAAATACCAAGTGTCGTCAAAACCAAGGCTGCGAACATGATCGTTTTCTCATGTCGCAGCCCAAAGCTGGCTAATTTCAGTGTGTAAGACCCCTAAGCTAGGAACGAACTGCTAATCGCTGTTTTTACCTTCCGGCACGTTTTCCAAAACGCGGCCGTTTTTGGCGTCGACACCGACTTCGAACGTCTTCGTAGCAGTCTTAATGTCAAAAGTATAACGTAAACCGCTTCCGCCACGCTCCCGTTCGAGTTCCTGACTAATGATCTTCCCATGAACGGTGCGAAGTGCAATCGCCCTCGCCTGGACAAGGGTCACGTTGGCTTCCTTGGCCAACTTCATTCCGGTGTAACTCGTTTGAGCGAGTGCCGGCAAACTGAATGTCAAAAGCAGCGCAACGGTGCCCATTATTGATAGTGTTTTCAAGCTGGTCTCCCTTTGTGCCCATCCTATCGCCTGCAGATGACTGCCAGATGAATGAAAGGTTCCCAAGCGGTATCGCCTTGCGAGGTGAAAAGACCGCCGATTTTAATGAAGATCCTTATTATCGAAGATAACGTCTCACTCGCGGAAGTCCTGCGACGCGGGCTTGCCGAAGCTGGGCATGTCGTGGATGTCGAGTCGGACGGGCTTCGCGGGGAGATCATCGCCGCGCAGAACCAGTACGACGCAATGATCCTTGATGTCATGCTTCCAGCAAAAGACGGGTTAGCCGTCGCACGAGCTTTGCGCAACGCCGGAGTACGTACGCCAATCCTCATGTTGACCTCCCGCGACACCACCGAGGATATCATCAGCGGCCTGGACGCGGGAGCCGACGACTATCTTCGAAAGCCGTTCGTCTTTGCGGAAGTCGAAGCCAGACTGCGTTCGATCACCCGACGGGACCCTCCAGCTACAACAAACGAGTTGTCCGTAGGCGACCTTTCCATGGACCTAATGTCTAGAAAAGTCCAACGAGGCGGGACGTTGATCCCGCTCTCAGCGCGCGAAACCGCTTTCCTCGAATACTTTATGCGCAATGCCGGATTACTTCTCACGCGTCCGATGTTGGAGGACGCATTGTGGGAAATGCATCGCGATACCACCTCCAATATCATCGAAGTGTATGTACGGCGTTTGCGTTCTAAACTTTCGCCGAATGGCGAGCCCTCTTTGCTGCACACTGTCCGAGGAGCGGGATACCGTTTCGCCACGGCGGACGACGTGTGAAAAATGGAACGCTTCGAGCGCAAATAACCCTCGTGTACACCGTTGCCTTGATTTTGGGGTTGCTTTTGTTTGCCGCGTTGTCGCTGCTGATTTTGGACAGCACCGCGCGATCGACTCTCGATCAACGGCTTCTCGCGGACGCGCGTACCCTACGCGCCGTTCTCGAAGTGCACGACGGCCGAATTCAAATCGATGAGACCGACCGGGCGCAGTTCGCCCGCATCATCGGCGTCCGGGTCAGCGGGGCAGTGTACGACGCGCATGGGAATCTTTTGGCAACCAGTACAACACCGGTCCCTTCTGTAGTCCGGGCAGTCGTCGCACGCGGCGGTGCCGCGCAACAGCTCGTAACCGTTGGTGCGGGGATTAACCGTGTCAGGGTTGCGACGTTGCCTATTGTTGACCACGCCCGTCCAATCGGCGCAGAAGTGTTGTGGCGGTCCGTCGATTCCATTCAAGATCTCGATCAGCGCGCCGCCTTGATTTTTGCAGTCGCCGTGCCGGCGATCGTCCTTTTCGCGGTGCTCTTCGGAAACATGATTGAGCACCGCGGTTTGGCCCGTCTGCGACTTATGGCCGACATCGCATCGGAGATTGAAGCGCGCGATCTTTCAAGGAGGCTGGGCGTGCGTTCGCAGCCGGACGAGCTTGGGCGTTTATGTGCCGCGTTCGACCGCATGCTCGACCGTCTCGAAGCCGCGTTCGAACGCGAGAGGCGTTTCACCGCCGACGCATCTCACGAATTGCGAGGACCTCTTTCAGTCATTAAGGCGGAAGCGGACCTTTCTCTACGGAGAGCGCGGAGTTCGCAAGAGTATCGTCGCACCCTCCACACAATACTCGAGGAATCCAGCCGCCTCGAATTGCTTACCAGCGATCTGCTGGCCTCGGCTCGTACGCAGCCCCAGTCAGCATCCAGCAAACAGTATGTGAACTTGGGGATCGTCGTCCAAAGCGTGGGCGAACGGCTGAAAATCTTGGCTCAAGCCCGCAACATAAAAATTCATCAAACTCTTTGCGCAGCCTGCACGGTGCACGGCAATCAGGAAGACCTTACTCGAGTTGCCTTCGCAGTTCTTCACAATGCGGTCAAGTACTGTTCTGAATCCGGTACCGTTGAGGTCCTGCTTGAGCGGTCCAACGAAAGCGTCAGCTTAACCGTAACCGATGACGGTCACGGATTCAGCGCAGATGCACTCAAGAATGCATTCGACCGGTTTTGGCGCGACAACGGCATGCGCGACCGCGAGGGAACCGGTTTGGGGCTTTCCATCGCGCAAGGTATCGTTCGCGGCGTGGGCGGTTCCATAACATTACGCAATCGGGATGAACGCCGCGGTGCCGTCGTTGTGGTGCAATTTCCATGTAGCGACGCGCCCGCTAAAGCGGTTGGCTACGCTGAAAATCCGGCATGATGCGCCTCGTGGCCCGAGTGCATCATCGGGTGCCGGCGATTGAGATACCACATGTACGCCGCGATTCCACCAAAGAACAGGTTTAGCCAAAACGTGTAGTTGATCTTGAATAACACCATATCGGCCCGTAAATTCGGGTTCGGCGACGGGATCGCGTGGAAGGCGCCAAACGCAACATCCATGACGATGCCAGCAGCAAACATGGTCACAAAAAATACCGCCCCGATGTACGCAGCCATCTTCCACCCGTAGTACCGGCGATACACGTCGAGCAACGGCAACACGATAAGATCGGCATACAGAAAGCTCAAAACACCGCCGAAACTGATTCCGCTCCCCCACAGGATTGCTGCCATGGGCACATTGCCAATCGAGCAAACGAATGAAATTACCGCGATCAACGGACCGAGGACTGCATTGAGCGGTAAAGCCACCCAGCCTGGCGCTCCGGCTAAGAACAGCGCTTTCCAAGCTCCACTCGGCACCAGGGCTCCAAGGGCGCCCGCAATCAAGAATCCCAGGATTAAGTCCGTTCGTAGCATCGACCAATCCATTGCGACATTCTGAGCAACGAGGACTTGCGTCTGCGGATTACGCAGTTTATCCCACAGCGACTTTCCGGTTATCACATTATCGCCGTGGTCGTGTCCGCCCGGTTCGTCAACGCGATGGCGGGCTTCTTCTACGATGGATTTCGGATATGTCAACTTTACTAGGACGGCCATCAGTGCGACTAACGCTAACC
>JALYZK010000232.1 GCA_030945705.1 Vulcanimicrobiota bacterium
TACGTCGGGGAACGCGGCCACAAATACACGCACGGCTTCGGGTAAGCGCATTAGACGGACTTGTGCGCTGCAAACGATGCCTAGTGTTCCTTCGCTGCCGACGAGCGTCCCGGTAAGGTCATAGCCGCCCTCGTCTAGCGACGTGTTAAACACCTCGCCGTCTTCGTCAACCACTTCTAGCGAAATAACGTGATTCACCGTGGTACCGTAGAGGAGGCAATGTGGGCCTCCCGCGTTTGTGCCGACATTGCCGCCAATGGTCGAAATTTTTTGGGACGACGGATCCGGCGCGTAAAAGAGGCCACTCTTTTCTGTCGCACGCGACAAGTCAAGATTGATTAAGCCGGGCTGCACTCGTGCGCGACGATTCCGAACGTCTATGTCCAAAATTTGATTCATACGAGCAAAGGAAATCACAACGCCGCCACGCGCGGGCACCGCGCCGCCGCATAGGCCCGTTCCGGCACCGCGTGCTACGACCGGTTCGCCGCAGGCTTTGGCTATCTTCACGACAGCGGCCACGTCCCGGGTGTTGCGCGGTAGAACAACCGCCGCCGGCGGACTGGTCTGCGAGTATGCATCGAATGAATACACGGCTAAATCTTCGGGGGCCGTTTTCACAGCGTCTTGGCCCAACGCTTCCATCAGGCGGTTGCCCAGTATGGTGTTCAATAGAGCAGATACTTCGAGCGCAACCCCAGGAACGCCGCGACTCCGGGATCCCATTGACGCTCAATCGCATCCGCGCCGAGGCCAGCTTGGAGACCGACACGCAGCGTATCGGTTCCCCAGTCGATGTCCAGTTCGTGATTCTTGTACGATAGCAAACGTGGTGAGATGCTGCGCACCGCAGTGAGTATCTCGACTGCATTGCGCACCGAACGGTACGCGTGTGGATCATACACCACGAGTTCCACTCCGGAAAGTTGTTTGTCTTTCCAAAACCCCGAAAACGGCGTCCAGTATGCTGCGCGAAAATAGACTCCGGTAAGCGAACGGGCGTTCAATATGTCGGCCAGTTTCTGGGCGTCCATTGCTGAATTTCCGGCCAGCTTAAAAGGCTTGGTGAATCCCGTGCCGTTATTGATCCCCGCGTTGTCGATCAAGCCGGTTGCCGGATACACGAGCGTGGTATCCCATTCGGGGATGTTGGGCGAGGTCTGTACCCATTGCAAGCCGGTGTCTGGCCACAGCATCGCCCGTTTGTAACGGCGCATCGCGATGACACGTAGGCTAGAGCCTATAGCGAAGCGATCATTAAAAAGCCGAGCGAGTTCGCCCACCGTCATGCCGTGGCGCATCGCGATCGGGTAGAGTCCGATAAATGATGAAAATCTGGGGTTGAGAACGGGACCTTCAACGATTTGTCCGCCAATGGGATTGGGCCGGTCCAGGATCCATATCTGCTTGTGAAACTCTTTGGCAGCTTGCATGGCGTAGGCCATGGTCGAGATGTAGGTGTAAGCCCGGTTCCCGACGTCCTGGATGTCGAAAAGCAACACATCGACGCCGCGCAGCATTTGGGCGCTCGGATGCCGTGTGGCGCCGTATAAACTGTACACCGGGAGATTCGTTCGCGGATCGGTATATGATCCGACATACGATCCCGCAGGGCGGTCACCGCGCAAGCCGTGCTCCGGTGAATAAATGGCTTTTATGCAAATGGAAGGATTGCGGCGAATGGCATCCACGATGGGTTCCAGAGCGGAAGTAACCCCGCTTTGATTTGTGATGACCCCGACGCAGCGTCCGTGTAAATCGCGCCACGCTTCCCGCAAGAATACTTCGTCGCCTAAAACGATGTTCGCCGGCGGGAGCAGGGTCTCGCGCGCGGCGGCGGCTAACGACAGAAACAAGACCATCGCGCACGCCAGACTCTTAAACAAATTCGGGCTCCGTGCCGGCCTGAATTAATCCGGCAGAACGAGCGCGCTTGAAAAGTTCCCTCACTGCCCGTTCCCCTTTGCTACCAATGTCTTGCGTATATTCATTTACGTAGAGCGCAATGTGCCGGCGCATCACGTCGTCGCTCATCTCAGATGCGTGCCTGCGCACGTACGGCATAATTGCTGCGTCATGCTCTCGCGCATAACGCAAACTGTCGCGAATCACATCGTTCACCATTTCGATTCCTTCTTGAAAATCGCGTCGCGCCAACACCGCTCCCAAGGGGATTGGCAAGCCGGTTTGCGACTCCCACCAGTCACCGAGGTCGCTGACGCGGGTGAGACCATGTTCCTCGAACGTAAAGCGAGATTCGTGAATGATTACCCCTGCTTCGACCTTTCCCGCTTCGATAGCTTCCACGATTTTATCAAAACGCAACGTGAGAGTGGGCGGGGAACACCCCAGTGCAAGCCTGAGCAACATGAACGCTGTCGTGCGTTCGCCGGGTATAGCAAAGAGTTTGTCGCGTAAGGATCCCAGCGAAGGAAAGCGTCCCGCAGGGGCCTTGACCACGACGAGTGGACCGCATCCGTGTCCGAGCGCGCCTCCGGCGCGCAGAATCCGGTAGTTATCCACTAATGAAGGAATCGCGCCGTAGCTTACCTTGCTGAACTCGTAATCGCCCTTAAGTGCTGCAATATTGAGCGTTTCAACGTCCTCTAAGGCGACGTGGACCGCAGGGGCGCTTGGCAACAAACCTTGCGCGAGCGCAGCAAAAATATACGTGTCATTGGGACATGGCGAGTAGGCCAGCCTAAGCGGCCTATCCATGGGTGGGAACCACGAGTTTCAATAGTGCATTCAACACGTCGGCTAAACCGGTCAGTCCTGCGCGAAAGTTCCACCCGCTTGCCTGACGGTCACCGACGATGTTGGAAACGCCCCGTACCTCAATTCCAGGCACGCCGGCCATTTCGGCGGCTCGCAGTGCGGCAAAACCTTCCATTGTCTCGATTTCGACGTTGTAATGTGCCAGTCGCGCCGCGGTCGCATCGGTTGCAGTAACATTGGAAACCGTTATGCCGCGCCGGCTGGCAAATCCGTGTTCGACCAGACTATCAACCAGCGAAAGATCCGAGCTTACACGATCAATGATCCTCGCGCCGTTGGGCAAGTTGAACGGTTCACCGGTCTCAATCCCCAGCTCAAAAAATTCATCGGCAATTACAACGCCTTCGCCAATTCGTGCCGCCCCGCGCAGTGCGCCGGCAACGCCGGCGTTGATGACCAGTGAATAAGGGCTTTGTGCAAGCGCCCGTGCGATAGAAGAGGATGCCTCGACCGGGCCCACACCGGTCACCAGCAGTTCTACGTGCGGAGTTGGCTTTAAAAAAGCCAGTTCTTGCCCGACGGCGCAGGTCAGGAGAATCAGCTACGGTATGCCCATAAACTTGTGTGTTTGCAGAGAGATTCGAAACCGCTCCGGCTCGGCTTTTGCAGCTTCCAGAGCCAGCGCGATGTTGCGCGGTTTGTTTCCTTCGGGTTGCAAGAAAACGGCGGTTTTTGAAGGGTCGAATTCGCCCAAAAATTCTCGCGGCACCCGTCCGTCCACAATCAATTTGACTTCATTGGCCCGCCGCGCCATGCGCGCCGTCAGGCGTTCCTTTGGCGAGACCGTAAGCCATACATCGTCAGGAAGCTCGCGTGCGATTGTCCCGTTGGATTCAATGTGAACGCGTTTACCGGCTTGCTGCAGAGCGGTAATCAACGACGCCGTTTCGCGTTGCGCTAGCGGTTCACCGCCCGTCAATACGACCATGGAGCATCCGCGCCCGACTGCGCAGACTTGCTCGACAACTTGCGGCGCGTTTGCCATAAACTTGAGAGAATAATCAGTATCGCAAAAGGTGCAGGCAAGATTGCAGCCGGCAAGACGCACGAAAACTGCGGGTTTTCCGCTATGCGTTCCTTCGCCTTGAATGCTATAAAATATCTCCACAAGTTGTAGCATCTACAAAAAATCACCGGCCCGAAGTACTGCACAACATGTAGAGGTTTCCCATAGGACGAGCTCCTCGAGTCTGGGGAGTTCGGGCTTCAGGCGTTCCCAAATCCACCCCAAAATTACTTCGCAGGTCGGGTTTTCGATGAGTGCGTTCAACGAATTATGATCTAGTTGGTCGATGACTGTTCGTCGAACTATCGACGCGAGTACTTCGAAATCTTCAATCATCCCTCGCTGCGGCCCCTCAGTTTGCACATCACCGCCGAGCCCGACCTCAAGGCGGTACGAGTGTCCGTGCAGGCTTGCGCATTTTCCCTGATGGTGAGGCAGAACATGAGCTGCCTCGAAAGTAAATTGTTTCCGAATTTGCATGCGGCTTTGCGCCCGTCCTAAAGACTACCCTCAGGACCCATAGCCTC
The DNA here is from genome assembly GCA_030945705.1 of Vulcanimicrobiota bacterium. Taxonomy (GTDB): domain Bacteria; phylum Vulcanimicrobiota; class Vulcanimicrobiia; order Vulcanimicrobiales; family Vulcanimicrobiaceae; genus JALYZK01. The sequence continues at coordinate 4,312 of JALYZK010000232.1, forward strand.
CAGTCGTTTTTTGAGGTCGCTGAGAAATCCACTCGCAATCGTTCCGTCGACGACGCGGTGGTCGAGCGACAAACAACAGTTCATCATGGAACGCACCGCAATTGCATCTTCTTTGGTGACGACCGGGCGTTTGGTGACCGCCTCCATAGTCACGATGCCTGCCTGACCCCCATTGATAATTGGCGCCGATGCATAGGACCCATTGGCGCCATTGTTGTTCACCGTAAAAGTGCCGCCTGAAAGCGCGTCCACGTTCAATTTGTTGCGGCGTGCTTTGTCAATCAAGTCGCCTGCCGCGAGGGCCAAGCCCTTAATGGATAGTTTGTCCGCTTCTTTGATCACGGGCACAACCAAATTTGTTTCCAAGCCTATGGCGATCCCGATGTTCACATCTTTGTGAACGTAGATACCTTCATCGGTGAATTTGGAATTCATGAGCGGAAATTTTTCAAGCGATTCGACAACCGCTCGAATGAAAAATGGAAGAAGCGTTAAAGCAACGCCCTCGTTTTTCATGAACGCATCTTTTTCCCGCGCACGCCACTTCCAAACGTTCGTGACATCGACTTCGACCATCGACCATGCGTGAGGAGCCGTGCGCTTGGACTCGACCATTCGCTGCGCGATGATCTTACGTGCTTGATTTAGAGGGATCGTGCTCCCCAAAACCGGTGCGCCGTAAGTGCCGGGAGTCGCCGGCGGGCGCCTTTCATCTACCGCTGCCGTTGGACCCAGCAGAGAAGCAGCGATCACATCCTGGGCTGTCACGCGTCCGTTCGAGCCGGTTCCCTGGAGCTGACCTACGTCGATGTGGTGTTCCCGTGCCAAACGTCGAACCGCGGGAGAAACTCCGCGCAAGGCCGCCTCGCTGCTCGCCCCCCGGGCAGCACTTGCTGCACCGTTTGAGGCGGTCTGGGATGCCGCAGCGACGGAGGGGGCGTCGGGCTTTGCGGTGACTTGCTCGACTCGCGGTGGTTGCACGGTACCCGTAACCGCCGCTCCCGCTTCATCGATAATGGCAATGGGCGCGCCGGTGGGTACGGTTTCACCCTCCTTGACCATTAGTTCCCGAATCGTGCCGGTCACGGGAGCGGGAACTTCCGCATTGACTTTGTCGGTCGAAACTTCAACGAACGCTTCGTACTTCTCAACGTTATCGCCCGGTTTCTTGAGCCACTGCGCCACGGTGCCTTCAGTGACCGTTTCGCCGAGCTGCGGCATTGTGATCGTCGTGGCCACTAGAACTTCACCATTTCGCGCATGGCTTCTACCATCTCGTCAGTTGAGGTCATGTATTCTTCTTCCAGCGGTAATGCGTAGCCCATAGCCGGGACGTCCGGTGCGCACAAACGTCGGATGGGGGCATCCAAATCGAAGAAAGCTTCCTCGACTACCGTCGCGCTGATTTCTCCGCCGATACCGCCAAACTTATTGTCTTCATGAATGATTAGTAACTTTCGTGTTTTCTTTACGCTTTGGAGGATGGTCGTACGGTCCATGGGGCGGATCGAGCGCAGATCGATGACCTCCACCGACATGCCTTCGTCTTGCAAGCGTTTGGCCGCATTCAGTGCTTGATGTGCATACAATCCATAGGACACGACGGTTAATTGTGTTCCTTCTTTTTTGATGTCGGCTTTACCAATGGGAATGACGAAATGTCCATCCGGAACTTCATCTTTGATAAGGCGGTACGTGCGTTTGTGCTCGAGGAATATCACCGGATCAGGATCGTCGATGGCCGCGTTGAGCAGCCCTTTGATATCTCTGGGCGTTGAGGGCGCCACTATTTTCAATCCGGGAACGTGGTAAAACAGCGCTTCGATGGAGACTGAGTGCGAAAGGGCGCCGCGCACTCCGCCGCCATAGGGGGTACGAATGACCAGCGGGCAAGTGTACTCACCGTTGCTGCGATAGCGTGTTTTGGCGGCTTCGCCCACGATCTGATTGAATGCGGGATAAATGAAATCGGCAAATTGGATTTCTGCAATGGGACGCAGGCCCTCCATTGCCATTCCAACGGCGATGCCCACAATCGATGCTTCGGCAATCGGTGTGTCGATGATGCGTTCCTCGCCGAATTCTTCTATGAAGCCCTTCGTTATAAGGAAGACATTGCCGCGGTTTCCGACGTCTTCTCCCATGATGAGCGTTCGTTCATCGGTGGCAAGAGCGTCATGCAAGGTGTTCCGCACGGCTTCAACGTTAGTCATCACTGCCATGGTTGCCATGTTCCTTCGTACACGTTCGTGTAGAGATCTTCCGCAGCGGGATATGGCATTGCTTCTGCCCGATCGGTGGCGTCATTCGTTTCTTTAAGTACGGCTTTTTTCAGCGTTTCAACCTCTTGAGCGGTCATGACGTTGTGCTCAATCAAAATGCGTTCGAAGCGCGGCACCGGATCTTGACGGCGCTGCAGTTCGATCTCTTCGCGCGTGCGATAAGTGCGGTCATCATCGTCGGTACTATGCGATAGAAAACGGTAGCACTTCCCTTCCACAAGCGAGGGACCAGCTCCAGTGCGCGCACGGTCTAAAGCGCGGCGAACCACATCGAACGTTTGAATGGGATCGAATCCGTTGAAGGATTCACCCGGTATACCGT
>JALYZK010000003.1 GCA_030945705.1 Vulcanimicrobiota bacterium
GGCCCGAAAGCTGGCCACGTAGTTCGGGTCACCACACAGCAGGAACTTGAACGGTTTTTTAGTGCGCGCACGCACCGCATTGACGTTGATTCCCTTTCGAACGAGCCGAAAGATGTCGTTGGTACCAATTGCCGCTGCCATCTAAATAGCGCCCTTTACGTTACGTTGTGCGCTTCCTTTTCGGGGTCGTCCACGTAGTTTAAGTAGATCAGCCCGAGAAAGATCTCCAACGAACCAGCGTGCATGCCTCGCGCGTTAGCGATATCCACGATGGTGCGATGCGAGCTCTCTGCCTGCTGAATTACTGCGCTCGGTGAGGTGTTCGTATCGGCCGCAACGATCGTGGCCGCTGCAACTTCGCCCGGCGTCAGCCCTGCATGCGACATCGCGGCGTAACTGAGACCCTCGGTCTTGACTCGGACTCTGAGCGATTTTTGCAACGAGGCGTAGCGCTCCGGCGTCGTTCCCACACCCAGCAGCGTAACGCGGGTTTCTAGCTGGCGCGAACGGGCCATGTTGAACAGTTGCGCAGCCGCAGATGCAGCAACGGCGGTTTTCCCAAGCGAATCATTCGCGGTGCTCATCGAAGGAAGGATTGCATTATAGTCGTTCTGCGAGATGTCGCCGAAATAATCGATGTTCGCGTGCTGGTGCAGCGCTTTCAGGAAGATGTCCAGATCGCCGAGCCCCACATCGAGCATTGCAATAGATGCACGGCCTGCGTCCACTGCCCGAATCATGTCGCCGTTTGAGGCGTTAATTTCCGAAAACATGCGTGGATACGAAGGCAATAGTGCAATCGAGTCTGGTGTCATCGGAGAAACGTTCAGTGGAGCCTGCATCTCTTTAAGGATGTCTGCATTGTCTTTAAGTAACCCCGACTCTTTATTTTTTTCGAGCGATCCTATTCCATTGATCGTATAGCTTCCGTGATCGAGCGTGGTATCGATCGAGCGTGCCATCCCTTCAATGTTTTTCAGCACTGTTTCCAGGCGGGAACCACTGCGGATGTCGATGCGCCCGAAATTGGGCAATTCGTAGGAGATACTTTCAAGCCGAGCGTTGAGCGTCTTGAGCTGATCCCGTCCGGCGTCTCGACGGCTAACGAGCGTAGCAGCAACTTGCGTTTGCTGTGCTTTGGTGGCCTCGAGCTGCTCACGAAGCAAAGTCAAATTCGGTTGGAGCAGACTCCTGCGCTTGTGCATCGCGCGCAAACCCGCAATGCGTCCTAGCGCAACGCTGCGAGTTTCGGGTGTTCCTTTTTCGGCCGCAGCTGCGAGGCTCTGCTCGCCCCGGTTCATTTGCCCCAGTGCGACTTGTGCCTGACCCAAATATAGAAGCGCGACGGCGTTGTTCGGTTCCGTTTTCAAAACCTGGTTAAACTTCATGGCGGCAATATTGAATCGCGCGCCGTCTTCATCGTGGATCGCTTGTACGAGCAATTGTTGCGCTGTGCGCGTTTTGGGATTGAGCTGTTCGTAGCCGAGTAGGTGTGAGATACGCGCGGGCGGATCCGGATGAGTTTCAAGATAGTGCGTCAGCGCATCGGGATGCTCGGAATGCAGCGCGTTTAGGTGTCGCAAATTGGTAATCGTCGCGTCGGGATCATAACCGGCCCTCGAGCTCAGCAGTAGACCATACTGATCGGCCTGGATTTCGTCGGCCCTGGAAAGTTTGGCCAAAAGACCAGCTTGCGCAATTTGGCCGAAGCGGTAGACCAGTGGTGAGAAAAGGGAAGCGATGCCAAACAACAGATTAAGTGCTTGCGCCTTGGCGGGAAACGTTACGCCATGGCGACGCTCAATGTGACCGGTTTCATGCCCGATAACACTAGCTAATTCATCGTCCGACTGCACAAAGTCAAGCAAGCCTTCGTTCAAATAGACGTACCCACCGAGGGTAGAGAACGCATTGATGTCGCTGGTGTCCAAGACTTTGATGTTATATGGGACATCTTTGCGTGCCACTTGGGACCACAAGCGCTCCGAAACGTCGTGAACCCAGCTATTGAGCAGCGGGTCCCTAACGACGCCGGTCCCGGCGATGATGTCCTTGTCCGTTTGCTTGCCCATCTGGACCTCGGTTCCGGTGGAGACCGCAAGTGCAGGGGTCGGGATGGACAGACCCAGTAAAGCAACGATGAGCGTGAACGGCAGAATCCGGCGAAGCGCGGGCATAAAAATCCTTACTCCATAACGCGAGTGGCCTAGACTTAGCTATACGACAACGGTTATCACGAGCTCTTCGTTACGTGGCTATTTTTGTGCATCACATGTGGATAACCACAAGAACCTGTGAGCGGGGTGTGGATAGCGCAGGTACTCTCCATAACGCCTTGGGAACCGCACCGGATTCACATGTGCAACCGCTTTCCAGGGTTCCCGGACTAGGTATGCTGCGCGGAACGCGCCGTGGTCTGGAACTGGTGTTCGGCGGGTGTCCCTTCGAAGAGTCCTTGAATCAACTGGAAAGGCGCCTGACCGAACAGCCGGAATTTTATCGCGGCAGCTCCGCAATCGCTCTGTTTGAGGAACTCCCGCAGATCGAGGAGTTCGCTGCCCTCCAGGTGTTGTTGAAGTTCCACGGTATTCGCGCACAAGGCGTGAGCGGTCCGCCCGGTTGCGAGACCCTCGCCCGCGCCGCGGGGATCGAATATGTGGGGGAGACCCATGAGCTTCTGACGCCTCCTGCCAAAGGCCGACGGCGACTGCGCGAGCATGGACTCCCACTATCCGAGGCGGCGCGCTCGCTAATAGCGGATTTTGAAGGCGCTCGCAAAGATCGTGCCGGCCGCCCCACAAGCGGCAAGCTCCGCTCCTTTCCGGCGCAGGCGCCTGCAGCCCCGGTCGATATCAAGACGGGCACCCTGTATCACAACGGCACGCTGCGCGGCGGACAAGCGATGCACCATGTTGGCAACATCGTGATCGTAGGCGATGTGAACCCCGGCGCTGAGGTCGTAGCTAGCGGGGATATTGTAATATTTGGCGCATTGCGCGGCGTGGCTCATGCCGGCGCTCAGGGGGATGGATCCGCCAGAGTATTTGCTCTAGAGTTAGCTCCCACCCAGCTTCGCATAGCAACAGCGATCGCTGCTGACTTTGAAGTTCTACGTGGCCGCAAGAAGGTGGCGGAATGTGCCCTCTTTACAGACGGCCGTATTTGCGTGGTTCCGCATGATCGGGCTGCAGCCCGTCCAAAGGAGGCACTTCACTGAGTTCTCGCAAGATCGTACTCACGTCGGGCAAAGGCGGGGTCGGCAAGACGACTACCACTGTAAATCTTGGTGCCGCCCTAGCGAAACGCAACAACCGAGTAATCCTCGTCGATGCGGATATCGGTTTGCGCAATCTTGACCTTGTGCTTGGTCTCGAGAAGCGCATTGTCTTCGATCTAGTGGATATTGTTGAGGGCCGGTGCCAATTGCGTCAGGCGCTTATAAAGGATAAACGATTTGAGGCTCTCTCGATTTTGCCGGCGGCGCAAACTCGCGATAAGGAATCCGTCACGGAAGCACAGATGGCTACGGTTATCGATGAGCTAGGCGAAATGGCGGATTACGTGCTCATCGACTGTCCGGCTGGGATCGAACAGGGTTTCCGCAACGCGATCGCCGGCGCCAACGAGGCCATCGTGGTCACGACTCCGGAAGTGAGTTCTATCCGCGATGCGGATCGTGTCATCGGAAAACTTGCTGCTAAACGTCTTCCGGTTCGTCTGATCATTAACCGGATTCGGACGGAAATGGTGCGCACCGGCGACATGATGTCGATCGACGATGTCTGCGAGATTCTGTCCGCGGAATTGTTGGGCATAATACCCGATGATGAGGAGATCATCGATACGACCAATCGTGGCCAACCCATCGCCCTGGACTCGAGTAACCGCTTAGCTTCAATGTATGAGAAAGTCGCGCGCCGTCTTGGCGGCGAGATCGTGCCGTTCACGAACCTAGAAACTCAAAACTTTTTTGGGCGCCTCCTCAGCGCATGGAAAGCAGGCTAAGAATGCAAGAGCTTCGCCACGAACTTGGCGTGGAAGCACCGGCACCGGCTAAAGTGCTCGGCCGGGCCATCGTCATTACATCTGGCAAAGGCGGAGTAGGCAAAACAACCACAGCCGCTAACATCGGCGCCGCGTTGGCCGCCCGCGGCTCGCGGGTGGCCTTGGTTGATGCTGACGTGGGCTTACGGAATCTTGATATCGTTCTTGGCTTGGAAAGCCGCGTGCGGTATCACCTGCTTGACGTCTTGGAAGAAAAAGTGTCGCTCGACGAGGCGCTTGTTACCGACAAGAATTGTCCCAGCATGGTGCTCCTGGCAGCCGCACAAGCGCGTGAGAAAGACGATGTTGATACCGAGAAAATGCGCGCTCTCATAACACAACTGCGTGAACGGTTCGACTACGTGCTGATTGATTGTCCCGCGGGAATTGAAAAAGGCTTTAGAAACGCCGTAGTTGGTGCGGAGGATGCCATAGTCGTTTGTACGCCGGAAGTATCGGCTGTGCGCGATGTGGATCGTGTCGTAGGCCTGCTGGGTCACCGTTATAAACCGCAACTAATCGTCAACCGGCTACGGCCTGTCCTGGTAAGGAAGGGCAAAATGCTCTCGGTGGAAGACGTTAATGCGATTTTGCACTTACCCTTGCTGGGAGTGGTAGCCGACGAACCTGAGGTGATCGTCGCGGCTAATCGCGGGGAGCCGCTTTCCTTGCGGAGCGACTCCAAAACCGGCGCAGCGTATCGCGCGATTGCTGCTCGCATTGCCGGCGAAGACGTCCCCGCTCCGACCGTCGTGGAAGAGCCGACGCTCATGCGCAAACTGGCGTTGCTTTTGGCGGGCCGTCGCGCATGATTGAATTCTTTAGAAAACTGTTTAAGCCGGCAACCTCGAGCGAAACTGCCAAGGAACGCTTGCGCCTCGTGTTGCTTTCGGATCACCTTTCATTGGCGCCAGAGGTGATCGATGCGCTCAAGCGCGAGCTTATTGCAGTCATCTCGCGCTACGTCGAAGTTGACGAGCAACAAGTGGACGTTACCTTCGAGCAGAAAAACCGAGCCGTGGCGATGCTCGCCGAGATTCCAATTATTTCGATGAAGACTCCCGGCAACGGCAAACAAAGCGGAACGTCAACGCAAGATGCCGTTTCCATGTTGGCGGTGCCGGAGGCCCCGGTGCCGACCGGGCCGCAAACGCAAACGCAGAAGATCCCAAAAAAGAGGCCGCGGCGCAGGCGCAAACGATCGGCCGGCAATAGTGCGGTGACCGCTCTCTAAAGCGGGGGCTGCGGGTTTGGCCAGCTAATTTATGAGCGTGAAGCGGCGTTGGTTGCGGAATTTTAATTGGTCGCTTGTCGCAGCGTGCATTAGCGTTACAGTGCTTGGCGTCGTATCTATTGCGTCCGCGACACTACACGACCCCGCAGCTTCCGGAGAGTATAAAAAACAAGCGCTTTACGGAGTGCTGGGCATAACCTGCATGATCGTCTTTTCGCTTGTCGACTACCGAAATTGGAAGCGCTGGGCCGTTGGTGTGTTTGCGCTCAACTTTTTGCTGCTGGCCTTTATCTTAGTTCGCGGTCACAGCGCACTCGGCGCGCAGCGCTGGATCTCTCTTGGGCCCTTCGGTACGTTCCAGCCCTCTGAGCCTGCGAAGCTTGCGCTTGCGATGGTGATCGCCGCACTCTTGTGCCGAGGGGAGTACAAGCGCTTGCGTGAGCTGTGGCTGCCCCTCCTCGCGGTAGGCGTTCCGGCCTTGCTCATCTTGCGGCAGCCGGATCTGGGCACAACGCTCGTTGTCCTTGCCATTCTCGTTGCGCAACTATATTTCGGATTGCCCCGCTTAGCCCACTTCGCGATCTTCATTGCGGGCGTTGCCACCCTCGCGGCATTCGCCGTCGGCACGAAATACGTGCTCAAACCATTTCAGAAGGCGCGTCTGCTTGTATTTCTCAATCCCAAAGCTGATCCGCAGGGTGCCGGTTGGAATCTCAATCAGTCCAAAATTGCGGTCGGGAGCGGCGAATGGTTGGGGAAAGGACTGCATCACGGGACACAGACACAACTGAACTTCGTGCCCGAACATTCCCGTGACTTTATTTTTACCGTCATAGGTGAGGAACTGGGATTTCTCGGTGCGGTGCTCTTGATCGGCTTGTACGGCTTGATTATTTTCGGTGGGATTCGCACGATGCTCTCCGCCCAGGACCGCTTTGGCTTTTTGCTCGCGGTTGGCATCGTTGCGATGCTGGGGTTTCATATTGTCGTAAATATTGGAATGACGGTCGGTGTGATGCCAATCACGGGAATTCCTTTGCCGTTCATGTCTTATGGCGGTTCCAGCATCATCACCAACTATTGCGCGATTGGTGTGCTGCTCAATATCTATTTGCAGCGAGACCGGGTCGTGTTAGGCAACGCATAAAAGGAGCGCGATGGAAGTCAAGAACATTCGCGAACATAGACAATTCTTTTCAGTCTTGCAAAATGGGAAGACAACCCAGACCGCGTCAATGAGCCTCCAGCCACTCCAAGAGAGCGGTCCAAAGCCAACAAGCACCCAAAAAGCGATCAGGTACTCTTTGTGGTCGAGGGCGAAGTTGTTGCAGAAATCGGCGATGAATGCAAGACGTTGCGCGAAGGCGACGTGGTCATCGTCCCGGCCGGCGTGGCACACCGCTTTTCCAATGCGTCGAACCGGGACGCCCTCACTTTTAATGTTTACGGACCACCGGCGTATTAAGCGCGTACCTGCAGGTCACCCTCACGGTATCCGGGAAGCTTGCTTTGTCGGCTGTTGATCGCCAAAATGGAATCCATCCGGCCAAAGTTTTTAGAGTAAGCTCTGTACTCGCTTAGCACCGGCTCGATAGTTGACGCAGGTACGTGCGCGGGCAAATCGCGGAGGTGTTCAATCTTGACAGGGCTTCAGCATTAAGGGTTAAGAGAATTGTCAACTGAGATCCTCATTTCGAGCGATCCATGGGAAAATAGGGTCGCGATCCTCGAGGACGGCGTGCTCTCCGAGCTTTACGTAGAGCGAGAAGAAAAAGTCATCGGCTCGATTTACAAGGGCAAAGTTCAGAACGTTCTGCCCGGAATGGGCGCAAGCTTCGTGGATATCGGGCTCGGTCGTAACGCATTTCTTTACGTCGACGATATCAACCGGACGCCACTCAATATCGGCGACGTGGAAATCACGCAGGGTCGCTCGGGTTGGACGATTGGCGAAAAGGTCAATCGGGGCGATGATGTGCTCGTGCAGATCGTCAAAGAGCCTCGGGGCCTCAAGGGCGCACGCATTAGCACCAACATTTCACTGCCCGGACGTTATTTAATCCTGATGCCGACTGGTAAGTACAGCGGTGTTTCACGCAAGATCGAGACCGCGGAAGAACGCAACCGGCTTAAGGCCGTAATGAAGCGCATCCGTCCCGAAGGAATGGCTACGGTCGTGCGTACCGCAGCCGCCGGGATCAGCGACGGTGAGCTCATCGCTGATCTGGGAGTCCTGATCCGCATGTGGCACGGCATTCTTGAAATGTACAAACGCGCCTCGTCGCCGTCGTTACTTCACAAAGACATGAATCTGGTCTATAAGGCGGCGCGCGACTTTATCACGGCTGAAGTCGACCGCGTGCTCATCGACGATGCGGAAGAATACGAAAAGGTGCGCGACTTTTTGCGCCTGCTCGGCCCACAGTATTTAGATCGCATCGAGCACTATAACGCAGGACGCTCGCTCTTCAAAGATTTCAAAGTCGATGAAGAGTTGCAAAAACTGATGCGCCCCAAAATTAATTTGCCCTCGGGTGGTTCGATCGTTATCGAATCCACCGAGGCGCTTACCGTAATCGATGTTAACAGCGGCAAGTTCACGGGTGGAAAAAATCTCGAAGACACAATCGTTCGAACGAATGTCGAGGCCGCAGCTGAAATTGCCCGTCAAGTCCGTTTACGCGATATCGGTGGAATCATCGTGTGTGATTTCATCGACATGAATACGGAGGGCAGCAGAAGCAAAGTAATCGCTACGCTTGAAGATGGATTGCGCCGGGATCGAACGCGGGCGACGATTCAATCCTTTTCCGCCCTGGGCTTACTCGAGTTCACCCGTAAACGCGTGGGCAAGGACTTATCCGGTCAGTTGCGAGGTTCGTGCCCAACCTGCGCGGGTTTAGGTAGCGTTCTTTCTCCCCAATCGGTTGCGATTGAAACGTTCCGCAAAATTCGCAGCGGTGGAAACGGATACGGAAACAAACGCCCGATCCTCGTCGATACTGCGCCAACTGTCGCCGCACAACTGGAATACTGGTACGAGGACGATTGCAAGGCGCTTTCTGCGAGTCTGGAAACGCCGATCCACGTGCGCGTTGATGCGCTTTTGCACCCGGAACGCACGAAGGTGCGCGTTGCACGCGATGGGGGCGAACCGCAAGACCTCGGGCTACGCGTGGGTGACGAACATGAAGTTGACCTATTAACCACCCGCTTGCCGAACGCGACATCGGCCCTTGCGGTGATAAACGGGCGTTTGGTCGAGGTCGAGAACGCAGCTAACGCCGCGGGTCAAACGATGCGCATCAAACTTATTGACGTCGACGAGGACAGCATTTTAGCGGAACCGCTGGGGGCGATTGCTGGACAATCTGTGGAAGGCAAACGGAGGCGGCCGCGTGGGGGTCAAGGCCGCAAACGCGTTGGTTTACCGGAGGAACAGACCGAACAGTTACGCCAACTTGCCGATGAGGCTGCTCAAAGCGGCGCCGATCGCGCATCCATTGGGATTTCGACCGCCGAGGAAGCCGAAATCGAACAGGCTATGGATAAGACCACGGTCGCTGTTGCGGCGCCCGTTACAGTGACGAGCGAAATTTCGGGACTTCCAAAACGTCGTCGTCGTCGGCGGCGCCGGCGACATAGCGCAGATTTCCCACAATTTGGCACGTCTCGAGAAAGTGCTCAGGCGCAATTGTCCGCTCCCCCCGCAATCGCTCCGGTGAATGCCGAGCAGCCGGCGGCCGCTCAGGAAGCGTTCCCGCCCGTTCCGCAGCCGGAGGGTCCCGTAGAGCGCCCCGCTCGTGAGGCGGACAGCGGACTGCAAGTCCAGGAGGAGGGGGGGCCTCGCAAACGGCGGCGCCGGCGGCGCCGGGGTCGTCCTGGCGATGCTCCGGTTGCGGACCGTCAAATCTTTAGGGTGGCCGCAGATGGCGGTGCTGAATCCACCGGGGAAGTTTCGCCGAGCGAACCTTCGCGTGCCATTGCGCCGTGGAATCGAAAGCCGGCACCTCCGGCGGTTGCGCCGCCGCCCCCGCATTTGCGGGCGCCCGAAGAGCCCGTGAAGATCACAAAGGTCGCGCGCCGCCGCCGCACCCCTGCGCCGAGCAGCGAGGTGACTGCAAACGTACAAACACCGATTGCGGCCTTACCGAGCGCTGCGTTGACGCAGCCTAAACGTGAACGATTGACTAGCGCTAAAAAAACCGTGGAGGGTGGCGCACCCAAACGGGCGAGAAAAAGCACGACCGAGGGCAAAACGCCGAAGGCCGAGGCAAAAACTAAGAAAAAAACCCCGAAGAAAACCGATGCTCCCAAGGGGCGTTTAAAAAAGGCGGCCGATTCACCGGCTAGCACGCGAAAGCGCAAGACCAGCCAGAAGTAGTTGGGAGCCGGCATCATCAAGCCGGGTCCGCCTCAGCCCTTCGAGTGCCTCAGGGTGACACGGGTTGGTGGCTTATGTGTTATACTGCGCCATTTTCGCCTGTAGCAAGACAATCGCGGCCTGCAATTGTGTATCTCGCTCGGGAATTCCGTAGCGCGGATTCTTGTTTTCTTCGGTGGTGACGTCGGGCTGGATTCCCACCGTGTTGATGTCCCTGTTGTGCGGCGTGAGGTAGCGCGCAGTTGTAATCTTTACCGCCGAACCGTCGGGAAGTGGATAAATGGTTTGTACGACGCCTTTGCCGTAGGTTTTTGTTCCGATAAGCGTGCCCACGCCGCTATCTTGAATGGCGCCCGAAGTAATCTCGGAAGCTGAAGCAGTATGGCCGTTTACTAAAACTGCGAGTGGTAATGGACTAATCGCGGTGTTTTCTGAGTCGTAGGTCATCACGTTTCCCGCGCGTGATTCTACTGAAACGATCGGGCCGTTGGCGATAAACTTTGATGAGACTTCAATCGCCGAATCTAAGTAGCCGCCACCGTTGTCGCGAAGGTCCAGCACGTACGCTCTGGCGCCTTGCGCGCTGAGCCGCTCCAGGGCGTTGGTTAATTCTCTGGCGGTCTCACGTCCGAAAACGGTAAGCTCTACGTAGCCAATTTTATTTGGTAACATTTTTTGGTAGACGCTCAGTTGGCGAATCTGCGCGCGCACGATGGCTATCACGGGCACCGAAGAGCCGTTGCGCTCCAAGGTTAAATGTACCGTCGTGCCTTCTTTCCCCCGCAGCAGGCCGCTAGCCGCCTGGATCGTCATGTTCTTAGTGGAATGACCGTCAATGAGCGAAATCACGTCATCAGACTGAACGCCTGCTTTTTCGGCAGGACCATCAGGTACCACGTTGCTCACCGTGATCATCTTCGATTTTTCATCACTGCCGATGACGATGCCGACACCCGAGAAGGTTGCCCCGTCTAGGCCCGCATTAAGGTCGGCGTATTCTTTGGGAGTTAGGAAAACGGTGTACTTATCTTTGACCGCCCCGAGCAGGCCGCTAATCGCCGCATATGTTATCGCACGGGTCCCCAATCTTGAACCATAGGCGTTGGCTGCAAAGGCGACTTCGTGGTCGAGTTCGCGCACGTTCTCTGCAGAATTATTTCGTGCGTGAACCGCTGGCAAGACCGCTTTCTTTACGCCGTTCTTTTCAAGATATGCTAGCAACTGCGTGCGCGCTCCATCGAGCAAAGACTGCGTATCAACTTTCTTATAGAATTCGGTTGTTATCCGCTGAAAGCTCATTTGGAGTTCGTCTGTTTCCAGAGGTGCTAAACCTCCGGCCCGGGCGGCCGGTGGATGTACCAAGCTTAGCAACAGTGCAGCGGTAAGAACGAGGGACGGTAGGCGTTTCATATTTACCTATGAGCCAGGCGGCGGAGGTGCGCCTTAGCGGCAGCAAGCTGTGCGTCTTTGGGGGTGTCCATAAGGATTGGGTCGGTGCTTTGGGGGACGGCAACGTCGGGTGCAATCCCCTTGTGCTGGATGTCGCGGCCAAGCGGCGTAACGTACTTTGCGGTTGTAATTTTGAGCGCACTCGCATCCGGCAGGTTGTATATGCTTTGAACAACGCCTTTGCCGAAGGTTTTCGTTCCAATCAGAGTGCCCACTTTATAATCTTGTATCGCCCCCGAAGTAATTTCAGAAGCGCTGGCGGTGTATTTGTTCACCAAAACAACCAAGGGAGTTGCACCGATCGTTCTTCCATGCGCCTGCTGCGTGTCGCGCATGCCCGCCCGGTCGATTGTCGACACAATTGTTCCTGATGGAATGAACAAACTCGAGATCGCCACGGCGGCTTCCAAAAGACCTCCGCCGTTATCCCGCAGGTCGAGAATGTATCCTTTTGCGCCGTGGGCTTTGCCGTCCAGCAAAGCGTGTCGTACTTCCTCTGCAGATGTATCCCCGAAGTCAAAGAGGCGCACGTATTCGAACCCGTCTTCCATCTTTGCTTTGACGGACGGCACGTGGATGACTTGGCGCATAATGGCATAGGAGCGCTCGTGCGTCGATTTCAGCGGGTGGGTTACCAGATGCACCACCGTTCCGGCTGGTCCACGAATGAGACGCTCGACCTCATCCAGTTTTAATCCCTTGGTCGTTTTGCCGTCAACGCTTAGCACAACGTCACCTGGCTTCACCCCGACCCGCGCCGCCGGCATCGATTCAATAGGTGTGACGATAATTTGATTTGTTTTTAGTTCCTGGACGATGTACACGCCGATTCCGCCGAAATTTCCGCCCGAAAGAGACTCTTGCAAGCCTTGAATGTCGTGTGGCGATAGATACGTCGTGTATGGGTCGTTTAGGGCGTTCATCATTCCGCGAATTGCCGCTTGCGTAAGTTCGGCTTTGCCTACCAGCCCACCATAACGATTTTGAGCCGCGAGCAGTTGGTCACGCAGCCGCTGTTCATCCCGCGTCTGATCGCCGGTCGCATAAATTGGCGGGAGTACCGGATTGTGTACCGTGCGGTACCGCAGAAATGCAAGCAGGCCTTCATGTTCGCCGCTCAAAAGGGTTTGCGCCATTACCGGTTTATAAAAAGCTTCTTCAACGCGCCGAAAGGCGAAATTCAGCAGTCTATCGTCAGGAGATCCGGACGCGAGCAAAGACCGCAAATCGAGATTCGCGACGCCGTTTGAGGTGACGTTCAGCTGTGCTTGCTGGTAGCCACGCTCGAAGCCTAAATACAAGGCGCCGATAAGGGCGACGATAGTGAGGATTAGGGCTGCGAAGAGCGCCCGAATTTTTGCTGGCAAGCGAGTATTCTTCTCTTTCTAGCGGAACAACAACGGGCAAACCGCACCCGGGCGTTGTGTACCGCTAAGATACCCACTTCCGCACCGTTGGTTTCGAGAGAGCGCCACTGATCGTCTCTCTTAACGCAGTCGAGAAGCGGGGTCCACGGGCTTGCCATCTATTCGCACTTCAAAGTGGAGATGGGGTCCGGTCGAGGCGCCCGTCGAGCCCACCGCCCCAACGGCCTGGCCTTTCTGAACATCCTGGCCTGGTGCCACGAAAATGGCCGAGCAATGAGCGTAGCCGGTGGAAATTCCTGCGCCGTGGTCGATTAAGATATAATTACCATATCCGCCGTACCAACCCGCCGAGATTACGCGTCCTGCTGCCGAAGCCGCAATGGTCGTCCCCGCGCTCGCGGCAATGTCCAATCCCATGTGAAATTCGGTGCCTCCGCCAAACGGACTCTGGCGGTAGCCAAAGGGTGACGTAATTGGGCCTGAAACCGGCCAGGATAATGCGCCCGGCGCCTCCTCTGAGCCGGGTACCGTCGGGACGCCCAGTGCGCGCCGAGCAGCGGCGGCGGCTTGGGCTGCGGCTCGCCGTTGCTCTTCATAAACCCGTTGGCGTTCGACGATGAGCGCTTCCAACGCTCGTTCTTGTTGTGCGGACAGGCCCTCGAGTTGGGCAACTTCGTTAGCCACATGCCGCCGCTGTTGATCGGCTAGCCCGACGAGTTGCCGACGTTCGTCGGCAAGCGCGGCCAATTGCGTGCGTGCCTGTTCTTCCTGGGCCTGAGAGCGCTCGAGCGCCAGCTGAGCCTTTTCCAAACGTAGCTGAATGGTCGCCACGGAGCGCTCAGCCTCACGTCGGGCGCGGATAGTGCGCTGATTGGCGGCGATCAACAAGCGAATGTCATCCCAACGTTCCACAAAGTCGGAAAACGACGTGGAAGCCAAGATCACGTTAATATAGCCGAGGTCGCCTCGCTCATAAATGTCTACGAGACGATGCTTGAGCGCACCGTTGTGCCGTTCTAACGTCGCTTTCGCGGCGTCGAGCTGAACGGTGCTCCACGCCAAGCGGCGCCGGCTGACATGAACTTGGTCACGCAAGTCGTCTAAATGCGCGCTTACACCCGCGATCGCGTGCCTGGTCGCAGAAAGCTGACTTTGAAAATTACCCACGCGCACTTGCGCCGCATGTAACTGAGCGCGCTTTTCGTGCAACTGCCCCTGGACCCGCTGGGCCTTGGCTTGCTGTTGTTCTATGAGATCGTTGATGCTAGGACGCCCTAATGCCGCCGAGCAAAAAATTCCGACGACACCCACAGCTATGACGCTGCGCGCGATCAGCAAAAGGGAAGCCGCATGGTATCGTGCACTATGTCCGCAGGTAGCGCCCGACCGAAACCCAGGAAGCGACGATTCCCACCGCGGCGCCGACAGCGACGAGTTCGAGGACTAGCGTGCGTTCGTCGACGGTCGCTGCGTTTAGCCGGACGAACGGCAGCGCAGCGAAGAGTTTGGGAAGCAACTCCATCCGCACCGCCACTAAGGCTCCGACGGCCACCAAGGCACCCAAAATGCCGTCGAGCATTCCCTCGCAAATGAACGGCCCACGGATGTAGGCGTTTGTCGCTCCCACGAGTTGCATGATCGCTATTTCCCGACGCCGGGCAAAAACGGTTAGGCGGATGGTATTCGAAATAATGATGGCTGTTACGAGCAGGAAGACGGCGATAATGGCAAGGCCGACACGCCCCAGCACCGTACTGAGCCGCAAAAGCTTCGTCACGACATCTTGTCCGTAACTGACGGTGGCGATCCCCGGAAACTTCTTAATTTCTTTTGCGACGGATGCTACTTGTTCAGGTCGTCGCGCGCGGACCCGGAGTTTGTCCGGTAGCGGGTTTTCTGTAAGGATGGACATGTCGATTTGCCCCTTCATCCGCTCGCGCATTTCCCGTAAGCCCTGCTTCTTGGGCACGAAACTTTGCGAGAGCACGCGCCCATCTGCTGCCAGTCGCTTTTGAATCTCGCGCGTTTGCGCAGGCGTTGCCCCCTCGCTCAGATATGCGGAGATCTCAATTTGATTGAAAACTTCGTTTCCAAGGTGAATGAAGGTTTCACGGGCGTAGAGGAAGGCGCCGAGCATAACAATCGTTACGGTAACTGTGCCAATCGCAGTGGCTTGCATCGCGGCGTTGCGAGTGAAGTTTCGCAGGACCTCACCCAGAAAGAACTTGACTTTGCCCCAATCCAAGAAAGTAATACCCCCGCTCTTCATCGGTCACGATACGCCCATCTTCAAGGCGCACGACGCGCCGGCGCATCCGGTCAACGACGGCCTGATTGTGCGTGGCCACCACTACCGTAGTACCCTTAAGGTTGATACGCAGCAGCAATTCCATGATTTCCGTTGTATTCGACGGGTCGAGATTCCCGGAAGGTTCGTCGCACAATAGTATTTTGGGATTGTTAACGAGCGCGCGCGCGATCGCCGCGCGTTGCTGCTCTCCGCCGGACAGTTCGTTGGGATACATGCGGCTTTTATGCGACAGTCCAACGAGATCAAGCGCGCGAGGAACTTGGCGCCGCACGTCCCGTGTCTTGGCGCCCGTTACTTGCATAGCAAAAGCCACGTTTTCCCACACGGTCTTATCGGTGAGAAGTTTGAAGTCTTGGAAGACCACGCCAAGATGGCGCCGCAGCGCGGGCACGCGAGAACGTCGCAGGCGGTCGACCCGGACGCCATCGACGGTTACTTGCCCTCGGGTTGGGACCATCTCGCGATACAGCATGCGCAAAAGACTGGACTTTCCCGTTCCTGAGTGCCCGACGAGGAACACAAAAGCGCCTTTCTCGATCTCTAAGTCGATATTGTCAAGGGCGCGCACCCCGTTTGGATAAACCAGAGAGACGCCGCGCAAAGCGATCATGCTGTCGAAGGGTTTTTTTGGACGTGGTGAGGGATACCTCCGCGATATGAACTTTGATTTATCCGAAGACCAGAAAGCGATTCAATCACTGTGTCGGGAGTTTGCATGCGACGAAGTGGCGCCTCGGGCGCAAGAAATGGATGCCGCCGCCGCATTCCCGTACGATCTCGTTTCCAAAATGGCGCAACTGGGTTTATTGGGTTTGCCGTTTCCCGAACAATATGGCGGTGCCGGCGCCGATACGGTGTCCTACGCGTTAGCGGTTATGGAGATTGCTCGGGCCGATGCCTCGACGGCCATTACGCTGGCCGCGCACGTATCGCTTGGTGCCAGCCCTTTTTATTTGTTTGGAACCGAAGCGCAGAAGCAAAAATACCTTGTTCCCCTAGCGCAGGGAACGATGTTGTGGGGTTTCGGGCTTACGGAACCTGGTGCGGGCAGCGACGCGGGTGCCACT
>JALYZK010000004.1 GCA_030945705.1 Vulcanimicrobiota bacterium
GACCACGAGGTGGGCGTGATCCCACGTGTGATTGCCCAAGGAATGCCCCTCCCCAACGATCCGCCGTAACGTATGCGGATACGCTCGTACCGCGCGCCCCACCACGAAGAACGTCGCACGCACGCGTTCTTGCTTGAGAACGTCGAGAATCCGGTCAGTGTAGGGAGGATTTGGTCCATCGTCATAAGTCAAGGCTACAACACGTTTGTCGAGCGGACCGCTTACGACGGTTGTTCCAAAGATTTGATTTGACGGATCTTCGATGAACTTATAGCCGGTATAAATTACAATCGCGATAAAGGCCGCAAGAACTGCAGATAGCGTGCCGTAGCGCGCACGCCTGTTATTCAACTTCCCATCCGCGATTTTGCTTGCACCTCTTTCACCTTTCTGCGAAACGAGGGGCTACCGGCGCTACGGAAATCGCTTACGATTTTTTGGTAGCGCGGATCCGCGACGGACGTGCTGGCCAGCTTTAGAAGGTCGGGTGTGGGCTTGCGCGGATCCAAATGAATCCTAAACTGGCGCCCGGCGGTTACTGCCCAGTAATGAGGATCGGTGAACGTGACCTTGCGCGAGCCACGTTCGTTTTGAGCGACCTGGGAAATACTTACCGTGTAATGCGCGGATGCATCGCCGCGCTCCGGTTTATTTTCGATTTGCCAAATACCATCTTGAACCACTTGATCGAAGAAAAAAGAAACCGTGTAACCACGCGAAGGAGGCGAGATAATCGTGTAAGTTTTTCCGTTTGCGCCGGTAGCACGATACTGAACCATGGAATTGCCATCGATATCGCGCAGGCGGTATTCCTCGTCGCGCAGTCGTCCGGTATCGTAAGAAACCAGCATTCGTAAATCGATAACGGAGTGTGAAGCGGCCACTTTCTGCGCTTGACGATAGCGCGTTGACTCTGTGCCGAAAAAAATGCGCCAGCCAATGGCGATTGCGACGACGGCACCAAGAAAAATCAATGGTGCTGTGAGCGAACGGCGCATCCTTATTGAAGCAATGCCGCTTGCTTATCGAGCACGTTATTGACCAGCGCGTCCGCGAGTTTATTTTGCTTGCGGGGGACGTGCGCGATATCGCAAAAGGAAAATCGTCGTAAGAGGGCTCGCGCTCGCGCGTGCAACGGTTGCAGGTCGGGATGTTTGACGCGGTACTCGCCACACAGTTGCTTTACTACCAGTTCGCTGTCCAACCTTACGGCGATCGAGCTAAAACCGAGATCGAGCGCAGCATCCAGGCCTTCAATTAGGGCCGACCATTCTGCGACGTTATTGGTGGCGATGCCAAGGTAGCGCCCGACTTCCTTTACTACGGTTCCTTGCGGGCTGATGATGACGGCGCCAAGGGCGGCGTGCCCTGGGTTTCCACGCGATCCACCATCGGCGAACAGCGTTGCCTGCACCGCTTCACTTCTGGGGTTCAAATTCAAGCGCTGCCGAATTGATACAGTATCGCGTCCCCTGGGGGCTGGGGCCGTCGTCGAACAGGTGTCCTAGGTGCGAACCGCAGCGTTTGCACTTGACTTCAACGCGATGCATTCCCAAACTCGTGTCGTCTTCCAAAGAGACTTGCTCGCGATCCGCGGGCTCCGTGAAACTTGGCCATCCACTGCCCGAATCGTATTTCCGATCGGAGACGAACAGATCATTACCACAAGCAGCGCACCTATACATTCCGGTTGCCTTGTTGTGCAAGAGCGCGCCCGTAAACGGAACTTCGGTCGCGGCTTTGCGCAGCACCCGGTAGCGCTCGGGAGCAAGCGTAGAACGCCAATCATCTTCTGACTGCGGCATCGATTTCTCTGATGTATCGCTCATAGTGCTCAGACGTTTTAGGTGGATGGGTCGTGAACCCTTCACTGCAGCAACGAGCGGCAATCTGAAAGTTTTTGCCAATATGTCCGGCGAAGATGTGCTAACGACACTAAGGAAGCCCACATGAACGAAGAATCTAGAGGAGCCGAACCCGATAAACTGTTGTGGCAAGAAGCGGACAGAGCGTGTATTTTCTTGAGTGAGTCACCAGAGGATCCGGTGCTGAACGCAATGGAAGCGTACTGTTCCGACATCAACCCGGAAAACTCGCAGCTGGCCCGAGATTGGGGGGTTAGCTTTCTCGAAGAGATCCGGGAGCGTGCGTCGCGTATTAGGCTTGGTTTGACGGGATACGATCCGGTGTTCGCCGGATCAGAAGGAGCAGCAATCATAATTCGGGACATGGTTCGTAAAGAATCCTCAAAAGACTAAGGCCGTCCTCGCGGCACCGTTCCTGTCGACCTCGCAGCAAATGAAAAGAACGCTCCAGCTTTTTTCAAGGCTTCGACTCCAGGACCCATTGCCAGACTCTCGTGCAGCCCCGCATTCTCGAACATTTCAGATAAGTCAGACACTAATGCCGTGCCAAAACGGATGCGGTATCCCTCCCCGTAAGACACGAAGGCCAGGGCCGGCGTTAGCGTTTCAAACGTTCTCGAGACGCTTTGAGCAACCGCGCTTGAGTTAAAGAACAATGCATTGCACATCACGATACACATGAGCGTTAGCGTCGTCTTCAGCATGACTCAGTCTGCAGCCGTTACCTAGAAGAACGCAGAGCCCCAAAGTGAAAGGCCGTTTTAATCAACGTCCCCGCGAATTGCTGTGGATTTACCAAGCGTCCCGGTCGCAAGATCCGGATTGGGGACTAGCGGGAAATGGGCAGAAAGTTCTATTCCTGACGCCGTTTGGCCGCGCGCCAATAGGCAACCGGCCCGGTTGGAAAGGCTCGAGCAGCGCTGTTTGGCAGACTAGCAAATAGGCACCCGGCTCCTTATCAAAATCCCGAACCGACCGTAAACTTAAACCAAGTTCATCCGTTGGCGATCCCTACCCATAAGCCGGCGGCGTGTTCACTTCCCCGTCTGGGTCTCCAAGCGAAAGGCTCCATATGAAACCGATATTTCCCATACTAGCCGCGGCCGCGGCCGCGTGGTCGCTGGCCACCGTGCCGGCGCAGGCCTCAAATACCTTTCCCGCGAGCGGCTACGGTCAAGCTTACAGCGCATCCGTGATTCTCAACTCGTCCCTCCCCTCCCAAACACTGGCCGGTCCCATTGCGCCCGCCGTTCTTAGCTGCAACGTGCGGACCGCAACGAACACCAACCGCGTTCTTTCAGTCAATCTCGGATCTGCGCTCATTAGCGGAACCGGCACCAACACGGTCATGTCTACTCACAGCATGAGCGGCGCCACAATGCAATCAACGGCCACCATTCAAGCGGTGAACGCGCTTGGTGGACTCATCACGGCATCGGCCGTCCACGCAGTCGCGAACAGCGCTGCATCCGCTGTCGGCGCATCGAGCAATGGAAACGGTTCTTCGTTCTTAAACTTGATTATCGCCGGAATTCCGGTGGTCGCCAACCCCGCACCAAACACGACCGTGTCAGTTCCAGGCATCGGCTCGGCAACACTGAACGAGCAACTCCTGTACACGAGCGCATCGAGCACCACTTTCACCGTCAACATGATCCATATTCGGGTAACAGTCGCTAATGCGCTCGGGCTTAAAATCGGAACCAACATCATCGTGGCTCACGCAACCTCCAGCCTCACACGCATGGTTACCTCCACGACGGTCAGTGCTTCCGCGTATGGCCTCTTCGCGAAGGGCTTTGCGGGCAATATCAATCTCATC
>JALYZK010000013.1 GCA_030945705.1 Vulcanimicrobiota bacterium
AATTCGCGCCGCAGATACCGCCCGATGGCCAGAAACTTTGCTCCAGCCTCGGCCCATAGGCGGTTGCACTCTGTGACCAATTCGTCGCCCTCGAGCGGCAAGATCTCGTTCTCGATCGAGTTGCGTCGGTCACGAGGGATTGGCGCGAGGGCCGTAACACTCGCGGTCGCCGCCTTGTCGAGAGACCGCCTCGACACTGAGAACGTCAAGGACGGTTTCGCCACGGCGTTCAATCCTCCCTAGGAAGCGAAATACCGATTTCTCGGGCTATAAAATGCCACGCTGCGAGGAAGTCGTCACCAACGGCATCGCGTCGGATCTCGATGTTCCCGACGCCCATCTTGTTGGAGACGTCGACTGAGGCAAGGTCGCGGATGTCGATGGGCGCTAGAGGTCCCACTTCCACCAACCTCTGCTTCGCTTCCTGAAAGCTGCGCCTATTACGCGCCGTTCGCGAGAGCAGGAAACCGAACCGAGCTCCCTCGCGCTTCACGGTGCGAGCCCATTCGATGACAGAATCCAGATCCGACGATTGTTGCTGCGTAGGAAGCAAAACGTAATCAGACGCTCGGACGAGCATTCGCATCTCGGTGGCGTGATTTTCGACGCCCGGCGGCGTGTCGACAATTACAAGGTCGAAGCCACCATCATGGACGAGCGCCTTAATTTCGTTATTAGCCATCGTCAGAGCAAAGCTGTAGTGCGAAATGGTGGGCGCCGCCTCCGGTCGACGGTTGTTCCAAATAGTCAAAGTTTGCTGGGCATCGAGGTCAACAGTAGCCACCGATAAGCCGCCGTGTACGGCCGCAACAGCCAAGTTCCGAGTGGTTGTGGACTTACACGATCCGCCTTTCGAGCTCGAAATCGTAAGCAAGCATGCTTTCTTCCGCTGTGGAAAGCCGTTTTTGCCCTGCTTTCCGATGCTCTTTGTTTCATCATTCGGCCGTTCCTGCACCACGCTCATTACCGACCTCCGCTAGCACGAATCGCCTATAGAGCATTCTCAGGCCGACGCCGAGACTAAATGCATCTGCTCCCGGTACAGATTGTCAATTATGGCGTGTTGGACAATGTCAAACATCGTGTCGGTCACGTTGTCCAGCTCTATCACGGTTCCAGAAACAAATAGAGGTCTCCCCTTAGCTGGACTTTGGCGGCTTCAGAGAGCGTCAGGCGGCATAGATAGGACATAAGAAGATCCAATTGTTGCTGAACCAGCCTTGGTTTTCGGTGCCTCGCGGCTGTGACCGCCAAGTCGAAGATCATCGGCTATAGGATCGGGCGCCCGCCCTTACCCGTCCACAGGAAGTGCCCGACAGGTGCGATACAGCCGAAAATGTCGGGTCCGGGTTTTGGTAGCAATCATCACTAAAGCCGACAGTTTGCCGACCCGCAGCCAGATCACTGGTCCACAGTGTCACCAGCGAGAACAACCTTGGCAGCGGCGCAGTGTGATGATCGCTAAATCCGGTTGCCGGCGTTATGTCTTCACCCGAGATGGCGCCGGCTTCCTTAAAGTTTGCCTGAATCGCCTAGCGTATTGCGTGCCAGGTTGAAACCTTCGATGCTGGTTGCTGCGGGTAGAAGTAACCACCCTCCGCTCGCCCGCCGGCAACGGACATGTGCGTTCATCGGGTGGCCTTCCTGACCGCCCGGGTCTTAGGGGCGATGCGCGACAATAAACGATCCGGGCCGCGTCACATTGTCCGTGCTGTTCGGCTAAACGGTGGCGGCTTAGCGACGCTCTTATGCCTGCGTCCCGCCTTAGTGTCCGTTTGGAAATATGCCATTGAATTGCCAAGGATTATTTGTAACTGCCCAGAATAATAGTTGGCCGACCAATACGCTGAAGGGCGTGCTGCGGATTGCGCAAGGCGCAGCACCTGCCTGAACTCCAGGCGCTGATTGAGATCGAAAAGGAAGCATGGCTCAGCAAGACACGGTGTCTGCCGCGGGGCGGACGCCATACAGCGAACTTGGCGCGAACAGGATGCGCCGCTGTCGCCGCGTCTCGTTGCATTGATAGAGCGACGTTACGACGCAAACGTCACGAAGGTCTTCCGTTCTGCGACGCCTTCTCCTGCATCTACCAATGCCGCCGTTTCAACTTAATGGCAGATGGCAAGCGCACACTGCACGAAATAGCTTGTACTCAGTATGCCATCCAGACGTCTGGATGGCATATCATACGGGCCAGATCGCGGGTGATTCTAGAAATCACGCCTTGCCTCTATTGGACTAGAAGGGTGGATCGAGGAGGCCTGGTTTCCGTTTGGCTGGCCGGACCCCACCGTGGACGGTATGGATTCCGTGATCTTTAGAATCAGCCGGCCCTGACGGCTAGTCCTTGCTTGGGGGTCACTGGCGGCTTCGAAGGATATAAGATCAACCCTAACCCATCGTCGTCCACTGTCACGCGCGCATCTGGATACACGGCCATTGCCAGCCGCAGATTCGGCAAGAATCTGATTTTGAAGTTGTTCATGGCCGCGAATCCGGCGCCGAACTGTGTCTTTACAGCGTGCCAGCTCAGCACCGACGGCTTGTTCAGCGAATGAAGCCGGTAAGCCAGCCAAACGTAAATATCTATGGCCATGCTGTTGTTGCTGATAGCCCCTATAGCAGCTTCTTCAATGGGAACGGGATGCCGTCGGAGCCCATCAAAAAACGCTTCTGACAACCGCGCAGTCTGAGCGAACAGACCTCTTTGTGCATCATCCTCTGCTGGTTCGAGGAAGATCGCTGCATCCATGATGGATTGATTAGTGAATCCGACGCGGCTGCCTTGGCGGATCTCGAATGTAAGTCGGCATCGGCTGATGCGCTCGGTCTGCTCGCGGACAGCCAAGAGATTTTTGCCGCCAACAGGGATGCCCATACGCTCCATCCAATCGCGCAGCGATTTGCCGAGCAAAACTTCTCGGCTGCTGGTCCTGAGTGCTTCCGATTGCAAGTAGATGAGAATGAGTCGCGCTCGGCTGCCAAATGGGACGCCAATATGCACCGGTTCGCCAGTGGGGCCGCGCCGCATGCCGGGCTCAACGATGAGGCAGAAGCGGTTTCCGTCCACTTGCCAGCCCTTGCTGTCCGGCAGCTTCTTATGAGGCAATGCGGCCTGACACCAACCGCTATAGAGGAAGCCGACACCTGCATCCTCATCGGACATGTATGCCGACGCTGCCTCGACGACCTCGCGATCAAAGTCGAGCATCAGGGTAGCTTGTCGGCCTTTTTCTCCCAAAATGTCGTGAACAATGCCCATGAACACCACAATGGATCATTTCCCCAGGCTTGTCGCCGTGAACTTTTGAATCAACAAGCTACTAGGAAGGCTATTTGATTCTTAGTACTTGTCTTAGTGGATTCAAGAGTGCACGGGATAACCTGCATAAATCGTTGATATCGCGTCAACGCGATATCGGCGGTTGATTCAAAAGTTCACGGAAGTGATTCAAGAGTGCACAGCATAATGTTGGTAACGTGTGTCTGCTGATACCGCGAATCCAGGCATGTGGATAACTTTGTGACATGGGTGTAGGCGGTGGGGTCGGGTAGGCCGCCGCCTAGAGGCTGTTATGGACCTTGGGGTGAGTAATTCCCATGTTCTATCCTATGGAAATTGCTCGCAAAGCTTATCCGTCTGATGTGTCTGACGACGAGTGGGCGCTGATTGCGCCATATCTGACCTTGCTGCCGGAGGACGCCGGGCAGCGGGACCATCCGCTGCGCGAGGCGTTCAACGGCCTGCGCTACATTATCAAGACCGGTGCGCAATGGCGTGCGATGCCGCATGACCTGCCGCCTTGGGCTGCGGTCTATCAGCAGGCCCGGCGGTGGTTGGCATGGGGCTGTTTCGAGGCGCTGCTGGACGACTTGCGGACGGTGCTGCGCGAGGCTTTGGGTCGTTCAGCGGACCCGAGTGCCGTCATCATCGACGCCCGCACGCTGCGGTCCTCGCCGGAAAGCGGCGAGCGAGCGGGCTATGACGGGGGGAAGCGCAAGAAGGGCTCAAACCCAACTTCCACACCAGTCTCCAAAATACAGCGTTAGATCAATGCACTGTAAGACGCAGCGCGGTTTAGGCACCACACCTGCCGGGGTAGATGGAGGACTTTTGGAGGTGCCGCCGAGCGAAAATCATGGCCTAGCCTTGATTTTGTGTGTCCGGCGGTACGAAATGCTTTCGTCGAATGGGGATGCGAGCACACCTCGGTCGAGCCGGTCAATACAAAATTCCTGCGGGTAAGGTGAGGATTTTTTAGCACCACAAATCGGTAGCGGCTTCCGAATCTCGCAGTTTTCTGCGGCTTTTCCGCTGTCGCCTACGCAACGGTGCGGAAGTTGGGCTTGATAGGATTACGAGTATGTTTCGAGAGACTGAGCTTGACGCAGCCTCCATAACGATCACCATCAACGCGTTTTTTGATCAGGCCAGCTACCACCGCCCGTTCCCGGAACGCCGTTACTGGTATGTGCCGCCTGGCAAACAAGGTTCAGTGAAAGTCTGTGGAACGGTCAACTCTATTTCACTTATCGAGCCGAGATACTTGGTGAAAGCTGGCGAAAAAGCCCGACACGAGCCTGCGAGTATCGATGACCAGCCACAAGCGGCGGCGGCGGCGGAAATAGCGTACCCCGTCCCTATTCTTGATCCAGAATTTATGAAGATGCTGACGCATGTCAAGCGGTATCTATTGTGCATTGCTCTCGCGCTGGCTGCTATAGCTATGGTCATGCTTTTCCGGTGATGA
>JALYZK010000043.1 GCA_030945705.1 Vulcanimicrobiota bacterium
GACCTCGGCCGATCGCCCGAGGTCCACGGTCGCCCATACCAACGGTCTCATCGACCGGGCTTGGCGCGAACACGATACGATCGTTCAACACCTGGCTGAGGGCGCAGCGAACCTTCAGGACCTTGCACGATCCAATTTCACTGCGCTCGACGAACTTGTGCGGGAGTAATCGTATTGGCTTGGGCGAAGATGCCCGGTTCTCATGAGCGACACTCCGGGTTTGCGCGACTATCGCGAGACATTGAATTTGCCCAATACGGCTTTTCCGATGAAGGCGGATCTTTCGAGACGCGAGCCCGCTCTCGTTTCGTGGTGGCAAGAGCAAGGGACCTACGAACGCCGCTTAGAGCGTAACCGCCGCAATCCGGCTTGGATTCTACATGATGGGCCGCCCTACGCCAACGGCGAGTTGCATATGGGTCACTTCCTGAACATGGTGATCAAAGACATTTTTGTGAAGATCGCTTTGCTCAATGAGCGCTGGGCAAAATTTGTTCCAGGTTGGGACATGCACGGTTTACCGATCGAAATTGAAACTCTGCGCCACTTAAAACTTGATTTTCACGCCATCGATCCCTTGCAATTACGTGCCCATTGCCGGGAACGTTCCATTCACTGGTTACAGGTGCAAAAGAACACCCGCATGCGTATGGGTGTTTTCGGTGATTTTGATCATCCTTACCGCACCATCGATCCCGAGTTCGAAGCCACGATCGTCGAAACGCTTGCCGACCTTGCGCAGGCGCAGCAACTCTATAAGGGCTTGCGCTCCACGTTGTGGTGTATCTTCGATGAAACGGCGCTCGCCGAGGCGGAAATTGAGTACAAAGATAAGGTGTCTGTGTCGGTGTTCGTGCGTTTTACCGCAACGCAGGAGCAGCGTGCCGAAATCTTGAGAACGTTCCAGCTTTCCGACACCGCTGTTCCGCAACGCGTTTCGTTTCTAATTTGGACAACCACGCCGTGGACGCTGCCCGCCAACGTTGCCATTGCATTGCGCCCGGACGCGCTTTACGGCCTCTACCGCGCCGGTGATGAAGCACTTATTGTGGCTGAGCAACTCAGCGTCGCAGTACTTGGTGAGAAGGCCGATCAAATGTCGGTTACATTGGGCGAAGCACTGGGTGGGGCAAAAGTGCGGCATCCGTTTATGGACCGTGATTCGCTCGTGGTCACAGCGGAATACGTCGACCTGGAAATGGGAACGGGTGCCGTACATACTGCGCCCGGACACGGCACCGATGATTTCGAAACCGGGTTGCGATATGCATTGCCCACCATTATGCCGGTGGATGCTCAAGGAGACTTCACGGAGCAAGCCGGTATCTATGCCGGGCGCAATGTCTTTTTAGCCAACGATGCGATCGTGAACGATTTGCGTGCCACAGGAGCGCTCTTTGCTGTGCGCGAGTTAACGCATTCATATCCACATTGCTGGCGTTGCCACAACCCGGTAATTTTTCGGGCCACTTCTCAGTGGTTTCTGGCGATGGATGTTAACCTCTTGCGGCGGCGTGTCATCGATGCTATTCCCGATGTTGCCTGGAAACCGGAGTGGGGTGCGCAGCGCATGACTTCGATGATGGAAAACCACCCCGAATGGTGCATCTCTCGGCAGCGCCTGTGGGGCACGCCTATTCCGGCGCTGACGTGCCGAGATTGCGACGAGTCAATCCTTGACCCAGATCTCGCACGTATTGCCGCGGCCCGCTTTCGCGTCGAGGGATCCGACGTCTGGTATACCGCGGATGTAGAGAGTTTCTTGCCACCGGGCTTCACGTGTCCGAAATGCCACGGCACACAGTTCGATAAAGAAAAGAATATCGTCGATATCTGGTTTGAATCCGGGGTCACGCATCTGGCTGTGTTGGGAAAATCTGGCCTGCCTTGGCCCGCGGATGCAGTAGTCGAGGGCGGAGATCAATACCGGGGTTGGTTTCGGAGCTCGCTGGTTACCGCAATCGCAATAAAGGGCGCGCCGCCGTATAAGCAAGTTGTAAAAAACGGCTGGGTCGTGGATGCCCAGGGGCGGGCGATGCACAAATCGACCGGCAACTACGTAGGGGCGCAAGAGGCGATGGCGCGATATGGGGCTGACGTTTTGCGCCTATGGATTGCTTCGGTGGACTTTACCGAAGACGTTCGCTTTGGTGCAACGCTGCTGGAGAATGTAAGCCGAGTTTACCGCAATTTGCGCTATCGTTTGAGGTACATGCTGTCACTAATCAATGACTTCTTGCCCCAACATTTGGTCTCGCGTGATGAAATGGAG
This sequence comes from Vulcanimicrobiota bacterium, assembly GCA_030945705.1. GTDB lineage: Bacteria > Vulcanimicrobiota > Vulcanimicrobiia > Vulcanimicrobiales > Vulcanimicrobiaceae > JALYZK01. Next base: position 2,273 of record JALYZK010000043.1, read on the forward strand.
CCTATCGATAAACTGGCGTGCGACGCCGTGGACGATCTAGCCACCCGGGTCAACGGGTACTACGAGCAATTTCGCTTGCACGACGCTTATCTGGCGCTTATTGCTTTCGACGGCGAGGATCTTTCCAGCTTTTACCTCGATGGACTCAAAGACCGGTTGTATTCGGGCGCTCGCAACTCGCAGCGCCGGCGCAGCGGCCAAACAGCCGTGGCTTACATCTTGGAGCGGTTTGTGAC
>JALYZK010000059.1 GCA_030945705.1 Vulcanimicrobiota bacterium
CCGAACTGATAGGGCTGGGCAAAGACGTACCTAAGCGTAAACCTGCCCGTGGAGCTGAATAAATCCGTCGGCGTGCCGGTGCGTCGGATCATGATGAGTCCAATGAACGAGCGGCCCGTGTTGCGAATGCGGAACATACTCGCCCCGCACCTCAATGCGATCGCCCGGTAGCACCGGCACGCGGGGCGCAAGGGCGACATTATCCACGATTTCGAGGGGGCCACTTTGCGTGACAACCCTAAAGGCCTCATGCATGCAGTGCGTTCGCGAGCCCATGAAGAAGCGCGGTGTGCTGTTCACCGTCGCCGCAAAGGTTACTTCGGCGCAATTTCCGGTTGCGACGGCGTGAGCGAGATCCATGTACACCTCCGCCAAGTGGATCACGCAAGAAACGCATTCAGCAAGGCTTTGATGTACTGATGGTCATTCTTTTGGCGACGCTTTTCATGTCACTTGGCCTCATTAATTTGGATTTTTCGCGCAACTGGGCTTGGGGCCAACGCGCTCGACTTTTGGTGGGCGTGCCGTTGATCTTAATCTATGTGTACCTCACTATGCCGGCGCTCGTCATGCCGCAAGCGTTGACTCTCTTACTTTTCACGTTTATTCCTAACGCTGCATATAGCTTACTCTTAGCCGCCAGAACGGCTGTGGTATCACGACGTATAGTATCGATTCGCCGCACACCGCTTCGGCCGTATTTCATCGTATGCGCCTTGTTGCTGATTTTTACCGGAATACTGTTTGTTGCGCCCATCGTTGACGCAAATGGATTACGAGACGTGCCGGCGGTTCGCATCACCGCGTCTGCGCCGCCGCAGGCACCACTGGAACATTTGCGTACTGTGCCGGAAGAGGCGGCAATCTTTGCGGGCGACAAAGTTATAGGCCAGCTTGGCGCATATTATCAGGTCGGTACCTTTAACGTACAACTTGCCGAGGGAACGCTGCACTGGGTTGCACCGCTTGAATTTCGCGATCCAATAAAATGGATTACCCGCAGAACCAGTCCGGGAGTCGTCGTGATAAGCGCGGAAAATCCCGACGCTCCGGCGGAAGTGCGACAGCGCAGCCCTATGCGTTATATTCCGTCGGCGCTTTTGAACGATAACTTGTACCGGCATGTTTACATGCGCTATGGCTTCGAACAGATTCTTGAAACTACATTGCAACTTGACGACCGCGGCAATCCTCAATATATCTGTACCCTGGGCCGGCCAACCATCGGCTGGAGCGGTCAGAAAGTAACAGCCGTCGTGCTCGTGAATTCGTCTACGGGTGCGATGCAGCGGATCGCAAAGGCGGATTTTTCCAGGTTGCCGCATTGGGTCAAACGCATCGTTCCGCCGGACCTTGCGCTGGCGTACAACGACTGGTTTGGCCGCTACGTTCACGGATGGTGGAACGCCCGGCTAGGCGAGCGCGACGTGCATCTTCCCGCGCGTGATGAAGTGTTCGGGATGCTTTCCGCTCCGGACCAATTTGTGTGGTTTGTGGACCACACATCTCCCTCAGGCAGCGATCAATCCATGACGGGTTTTACATACATGGATACCGTAAGCGGAGTCATGACCTACTATACGGCTGCGGGTGGGGAATTTAGCTCTATGGGAGCTCAACGCGCCGTTTCATCGAACCCGATAGTTAGACAAGGCCGCCTCGTTCCAACGCAGCCGATACTGTACAATGCGTTCTCAAGGAATACGTGGGTTGTACCCCTCGTTGCCGAGAGTGGAAAATATCAATCGCTTGCGCTGGTTCAAGCTTCGAACGGCCATGTAGTAGTCGGAAACGTCAATGCGGGGTCACCGCAAACGGACGCGCTCGCACAATACCGCGCCTTTCTGGGCAATCGTCAAGTTAATACCGGGCAAAAAAACATCAGCGGAACGATCGACCGCATCGTTGCGGGCCAGGGAGCTCTGTATTTCGTCTTGCGGGGTGATTCACGCATCTTTTCAATCAGCAATGCGACTGATCCAATTGCGTTGCTGGCCCGCAGCGGCGATCGAGTTTCCTTCGAAGCAGCCATCGATCCGCAGCATCAGTGGATAGCAGAAAAGTTTAAGAATAAGACACTGCTAAAGTGAAAGTGATTCGAACCCATCGGCTGCGATTAACGCCGGTGACGCTGCAAAACGCAAGCGCGCTATGGCGCGTGTTGCAAGCCCCCGACCTGCGCAAGTACCAAGATTTGCCAAACGTCGGCTCCGCCGGATTCGATGCCGTTGTAGCGAAGCGCCCGCATCGTTTCCAGCCTGGTTCTGTTGGAAGGTTCGAATGGTTAATCTATTTGGGTCGCGGTCGTAAACCTATGGGCTGGGTTTCATTACGGACCAGCGCCCGCGAACCGCGTAGCGGAGAAATCGGCTATAGCGTTATGCGGGATTATCGCGGTCGGGGATTCGCCCGTGAGGCGGTGCGCGCCTTGGTTGTCCAAGGGTTTCAAGAACTACAGCTCCTGCGAATCAGTGCTTACTTCATGCCCGAGAACGTGTCGTCGCGCCGATTGTTGGAACATCTTGGATTCAAGAATGGAGG
>JALYZK010000061.1 GCA_030945705.1 Vulcanimicrobiota bacterium
ATACTACATCGATCGAACCGGAGCCGCCGTTTTGGAAGGCACGCTTGCCCACCTCGATTGCGAGGTGCTCGAAGAACATCACGCCGGTTCTCACAGCATCTTCATCGGTAAAGTCCTATCATGCTCCACGCACAGCGGTGAACCGCTGGGATACTTCAACGGAGCGTTTGCACCCTTCGGAGTGCAAGCTCCGTGATTTTCGAACACTTTGCCGTGGGCCCGTTGGCGTGCAATTGTGTGATCGTCGGTGATGCGGCGAGCGGAGAAGCCGTCGTTGTCGATGGAGGTGATGGTGTATCCGATGTGCTCGCGCGCCTAAAAAGCTTTAGCTTGCGTGCAAAGTACCTCGTACACACGCACGCACACATCGACCATATTGGCAACCTCGGCGCGCTTCGCGCCGGCACCGGTGCTACCGGGCTCCTCCATCCAGCCGATTTACCGCTTTATGCCGCGCTCGTAGAGCAAGCCCGCTGGCTTGGTCTTTCGAACGCTCCCCCGGTGGTACAGCTTGATGGGGAACTTCGTGACGGCGACGTTCTGTCTGTTGGTGCATTGCGCTTGAACGTGCTGCACACGCCGGGTCACACGCCGGGGAGCGTCACCTTTGCATTCGCAAATACGGGTGCTGCGACGCTGTTGACGGGCGACACGCTGTTCCGCGGATCTATTGGCCGCTGGGATCTCGGGGGAACTTCTATGGACGACATCGTGACCAGCATTCATCGCAAATTGATGGATTACGCCGATGCGACGACGGTCGTTCCCGGTCATGGTCCGCTCACAAGCATCGGGCACGAGCGGAAAACCAACCCTTATCTACAGATCGGAGCAATATGAAACGCGTGATTTTTATTTTCTCACTAACGCTAGGTGCAGCCGCCAGTTGCACCGCCTTTGCAGCCTCGTCACCAATGCAGCGAATTTGGATTGTAGATCCCGTACACTCCAGCGCGGAGTTTTCCGTAAAACATTTGGGGTTCTTCCATGTTAAGGGTACTATTCCAATTAAAAACGCACAACTTGCGACCGGACCAAGTGACTTAACACCCGTCACCATCGCGGCAACCCTCGATCCTTCAGGAGTCGACACGAAAAATGACGATCGCGATAAGGACTTGCGTTCGGACAACTTTTTTGACGTGAAGCGTTACCCGGTCATGAGCTTCAAAAGCACAAAGATTATCGCCGGCGAAAACGGCAACCTAAGCATCATTGGCGATTTGACACTGCATGGAGTCACCAAACAGATAACGTTGATCGCACATTTCGAGGGCCAAAGCGCCGACGCTCGTGGGCGGCAACGCATCGGCTACACGGGCTCCGCGCATTTTGACCGGCGGGATTTCGGCATGAAGTACGGGGAAGCTACCCCAGGCGGCGCACTGATAGTTGGGAACGACATCCGCATTGACATCGCCGTCGAAGCCGTTCAAAAATAGAACGGAAGAGGAAGCTCTTTGTCGGTCTGGAGCTAGACAAGCCAGCTCGGGATGCTCTAGTCGATGTCGGAGCGCGTTTGGCTTCGCGAGGCGTTACGGCGCGGTTTGAAGCGTGCGATAAACTACACATTATGCTTGCCTTTCTTGACTGGGTCTTGCCCGACGTCGTGCCTCAAATTAACCAGACGCTCGCACGCGTCGCGAACGCGCACGAACACTTTGTGCTGCAGTTGGACAAGATGAGCGCGTTTCCAAACGAACGCTGTCCTAGCCTGGCCTGGGTGGGCGTACAAAGCGCCCAGGCAATTTTCACAGCTAACGGCGAGTACACGCACAGCGCTCGGCTCGATGGGGTTCGTATTTAAGAAAGACGCGGTCCCACATGTCACCATTTGCCGTTTGAAAGATTTTGACCGGCCTCTGCCTGCCGTAAGGGAATTTGAACCTATCGACGTCACCGTGCGGGAAATTGCGCTCTTTGAATCACTGCGCGGCGGACAGACAACACACTATGAGGTCTTGGGGCGGGCGGCTCTCGTGCCCGAAGGGATCATAAAGAACGTTGAGACCGCGGACGCGCTGCTTCTGAGCACGACAACCTGTGCTTGTGTCATCCTGAGCACTGCGCAGGGACTTTAATGCAGCTTGATCAGGACTTTCCCGTCATCTACGGTTGCTGGTGCGGTGGGCTCGGTGAGGGCCGGCTCGGGAGCGCGCTGCGGCCGGGGCATTGCACTAAAGTCGGCGACGGTTCCGGCAGCCACTTTCCCTTTATAATCGTCGATGGCGACTTTTAGCGCTTCAAGGGCGCGCTGCGGATAGTCTTTCTTTTTCTCGGGATAGCCGCCCAGCATATCCATCACTTGTTGTTCGCTGATCGCTCCCGCTTCTACGATGGTTTTGCCTCGCGCTAAATCCACTACCAAACTGCAGGTAGCCGTTCCAAAGCCGCATCCCGTGGTGAAATACGAGATGTCTTCAATAACGGCTCCGGGCCCGACTTTCAAAAAAAAGTTGTACAAGTCGCCGCAGGAGTCGCTGAAGTACTCGCCGCTTGCCGTTGCATCGTCCATAGTCCGAAATCCAGTGCGATCCTCGACGAGCTTCTGAAACTTGGCAAAATCCACGGCTTAAGTTCCCTTCATGACAAAGCGGCATTCGTTTCCGCCGGTTGCTATCGATTCGGTTTGCTCGTGCCCGGCCGGCGCGATTTCGCTCAAAACGTTGTGAATCATCGAACACACCTCGGGATGCTCTTGGACCACGTTGACATACGGGCAGTTGTGCTCGTGCAACACGTACGACCCATTAACGAGATCAACCTCGGCATCAACCCCATTTTCGCGCAAGATCCCGGCAAGTTCGTTGACTTTCTCGGCCGGCGACTTCTGCACGAAACGCTCGCGGTTCTTCGCCAGCGTACGCGCCGCGATGCCATCGAAGATCGCCTTCACGGCGGTAGAGCCGCTTTGTTCGCGCACCTCGCGCAAGACGGCTCCCAACATCTTGTCGTAGCGCTGCGGGAAAAGCGTTTCCGCTTCGCGCGTGAGCGAAAACTCATAGGTCGGCTTGGTGGGACCGCGCCGGACCGATTCTTCGATGACGAA
>JALYZK010000070.1 GCA_030945705.1 Vulcanimicrobiota bacterium
CGCAGGTAAGGTTTGCAGGGCCTACAACGATCACCATCTAACGACCAAAAATTCCCGCCCGCATCTGCGTCGTTTATCGTTGCATATGAAAAAATGCTTTGAGCGCCAAGCGCCAGTGCGATACCGCTCATGGCGGTCACTTTTTCCAGCGAGGTAAAGCCGTGGCAAAGATTGTTTGCGTTCTCTACGATGATCCTATCGACGGATTTCCAAAATCTTACGCTCGTTCGGAACTTCCGAAACTAGACCGGTACCCGGGCGGCCAAACGTTGCCAACGCCAAAAGCGATCGATTTTCGGCCGGGCGAACTTCTGGGTAGCGTGTCCGGAGAGCTTGGGCTACGTAAATTCATTGAGGATCGTGGGCATTCGCTTGTTGTAACATCCGACAAGGACGGAACCGACTCGGTCTTTGAACGCGAGTTGGCGGATGCCGAGATCGTCATTTCGCAACCGTTTTGGCCAGCCTACCTCACTCCCGAGCGATTCGCTAAAGCGCCCAAGCTGAAGCTTGCGATCACCGCGGGGATCGGTTCGGACCATGTGGACCTCGAATCCGCAATCCAACGTGGTGTGACCGTCGCAGAGGTGACGTACTGCAATAGTATTAGCGTCGCCGAACACGTCGTCATGATGATCCTCTCCCTCGTGAGAAACTATATCCCGTCGTACCAATGGGTCCTCAAAAGCGGGTGGAACATTGCCGACTGTGTTGCTAGGAGCTACGATGTCGAAGGCATGGCCGTCGGAACAGTCGCGGCCGGACGAATCGGCCTGGCAGTTTTGAAACGCCTCAAACCATTCGATATGGAGCTTCATTACACCGACCGGCATCGTCTGCCGGAGAGCGTCGAGCAGGAGTTGGGTTTAACATTTCACCGGAATGTTGAGTCGATGGTTCCTTTCTGCGATGTGGTGACGATCAACGCGCCTCTGCATCCGGAGACCGAAAACCTCTTCAACGACTCGTTAATTGGCAAGATGAAGCGCGGTGCCTATCTCGTTTGCACTTCGCGCGCTCGGATCTGTGACCGCGATGCCATAGTTCGAGCGCTTGAAAGCGGACAACTCGCCGGATATGCCGGTGATGTTTGGTTTCCGCAGCCGGCGCCGAAAGATCATCCGTGGCGGACAATGCCGCATCACGGCATGACGCCGCACATTTCCGGCTCCAGTCTCTCAGCGCAAGCGCGTTACGCCGCTGGCACGCGTGAAATTCTTGAATGTTGGTTCGACGAACGTCCGATTCGGGAAGAATATCTCATCGTTGATGGCGGCAAGCTGGCCGGCGTGGGCGCTCATTCTTACAGTGTTGCAGAAGCGAAAAAAGAAACGGTCCGTGGCGAGGCCGAAACGGAACGGGCAAAAACGTAGCGCTGATTCTGCGCACGGGCTTCCGTGAACGCTCTAACTTTTTCAGCGCCGCCGGACGCTAAGTCTCACGTTGTTTGCGCAATTCCCGATTGGTTTTAGCTCGACCGCCGATTTTATATCTATTTCAATAGGGACCCGAATTGCGTAACCTTCCTGCTATCCTTCTTTTTCAAATACGCTTGCGGCGAGCGTTGCGGCCAGAATAGCCAGGTACAGTCCCGGGATCCAAGTGGCGTATGCACTGCGAGCAATAACCGATACAACGAGCACTCCGATCAAGATACCTAGTGGAGTAATGCGCGAATTACCCGCGATAAATTCGTAAATGGCGCTCAGATTCACGCGTCTGCCAAGCCCTTGTCGGTCTTGCGTGCAACTCGAACCAGAACCCAACTCAAGAGCACATACGTGGCAACGATATACGCAAGCGTAAGATCGCCGTACCACCACCGAATATTCAGCCCTTCGCCGCTCCAGAAGGTACCGAATGACAGCAGCATTATTCCTACCACGAATTTGAGCGTGTTTTCTGGGACGGTTGAAAACGGTTTACGTAGTACGAAGCCGGCAACACAGACGACAGCGCATGCTGCAAGCGCGCCAGCAGCCGCCCACAGGATACCGTTTACACGAGCGGCGCCAAAAGTTATAACGATAACCGCGACCTCTAAACCCTCAAGCAGCACGGCGTTATACGAGGTCGCGAATCCTACTTTCTCCCCTTTTGCTTGGTGCGCCGCTTGCTGCAGATACGCAACTTCGCTCTGGTAAAGCGCCGCCTCATCATGGAGGGTTTTGCGGCCGCTGTAACGCCAAATTGCTTTTCGAGTCCACGTGAATCCGAACAAAACCAGAAACAGCCCAACTACCAACTGCAGCGTGTGGAGCGGAACGAACCGCACGAGAGCCGGACCAAAAATGCCGACGATCCCCGCCAAAGTTGCCGCAGCCCAAGCTGCACCGCCCAAGGCGCTGCGCCAACTCTGCGTATAACCCACGGCAAGCACGATGGTGACGGCTTCCACGGCCTCTACCACGGAGGCGAGAAACGTGGTTCCCGTCAGTAGCCAGCCGTTCACTTTGCTGGCATCTCCCGTCTCATCGGGCGCTTCTTTTGGGCAGAGGAGCTTGCACCTTTTCACAGGACCCAGGCCTAGTCTCGGGAACCCTGTCGCTCCGCTTTCCTGGAGATACTCGTGGATTTATCAAAGATTACCGTTTATTCCGGCGGTCGGTTTTGCCCTTACGAACAGGCAAAAGTTGGATTGCTTACCCATGGGTTGCAGTACGGAACGGGTTGCTTTGAAGGCATCCGCGGTTTTTGGGATGCCCAAAATCACGAACTGCTCTTACTGCAGTTACGGGAGCACTTCTCGCGACTCGAAATATCGGCCAAAATTTTGACGATGCGCGTACCTCATTCGGTCGACAAACTGATCTCTATCACGGCTGAGTTGTGCGCGCTCAACGAGTTCCAAACCGACGTGTACATCCGGCCGGTGCTCTATAAGGCGGTCGATGATATCGGGGTCCGGCTACACAATGTAGAGGATGCCTTCGCCATTATTCCGGTACCATTCACGCGATATCTAGATGTTACCGGTGGACTTAAGACGTGCGTGAGCTCATGGCGCCGTGCGGACGATGCTTCTGCGCCGCCGCGCGCAAAAATAACCGGACTTTACGTGAACTCGGCGCTTGCAAAGAGCGAAGCGCAGCAAAATGGATTTGACGAAGCCATCTTGCTTTCGGGCGACGGGCACGTTTCGGAAGGCTCGGCAGAGAATATTTTTTTGGTGCGAAAAAATGTTCTTTACACCCCCGATCCTGCTCAGAACATCCTCGAGGGTTGCACGCGTCAAGCAATCATCGATGTCGCGCGTGCCGAGTTCGGGCTGCAGGTTATCGAGCGAGCCATCGATCGCGGCGAATTGTACAGTGCGCAGGAGATTTTCTTTACCGGAACTGCGGCCGGCGTTGTCCATGTCGCTTCGGTGGACCATCGCACGGTCGGAAACGGTCAAATCGGCCCCGTTACCAAACAGCTTGCTGATTTTTACAGCCGAGCCGTGCGGGGTTTCGAGCCTGCCTACCGCTTTTGGCTAACACCGACATACGGGGCGCGCGAGCCCGTTACAGCCGCCTAGCGCGGGAATCGTCGCGTTATTGTTGGTCGTCCGGCGTAGAAGTCGGCAGCGGCTGCGGTATGCTTTGCTCCCAGTTTGGTGCGTCCGAGGCACCGGTATCACCCGTGGCTTTCCACACCCCAAACCGCTGTAAGGCGTCGTAGCTTACGCGTGATACGCTGCGGATGAATGCGCGGCCGGAGGTGAGCGAACGAAGATTTGTGGTCATTACCGCGATGACGTACGGCTCGGTGTCCGCATAGACGATTCCAACGTCGTTCAGCGTGTCGTGCAAGGTCCCGGTCTTATGTGCTATTGGAATACCCGCAGGAAGCGGTGCCGGCAGTAAGCCGTTATGGCGCTGGCCGCGCAATATGATTATCATTTCGCGCGACGACCAAGCATCGATCAAACGTTCGTCCGCCATAGCCGTTAAGAGTTGGACCATATCGGCCGGCGACGTGCGCAGCGCGCGCCGAATAGAGTCACCTCTTGAGCGAATATAGTCGGAAAGCTTGGTATGCTCGAGGCCGAGGTTTATCATTTCACCATTGATGTTCGTGCGTCCAACGAGACGGATCAGCATATTGGTGGCCGTATTGTCGCTAACAGAGATCATTTCGGTTAGCAATTGGGAAACCGGATATTTACGGCCCACGGGGGCCCCACTCAACTTCCCTGATCCCCAATCTTTGTCGCCGCTCTCCAACGTTACCGTCGTGTTGAGGTCAAACTTGCCTAGCGCAAGTTGACGGAAAACTTCCACCATGACCGGAATTTTTATCGTGGAGGCGGCGGGCATGCTGGCGGAGGGGTTCACCGAAGAAGTCACGCCGGTAGCAAGGTCTTTTACTTCCATTGCAACGTGGCCCGGAGCTCGGAGGGCCATCATTGAG
>JALYZK010000074.1 GCA_030945705.1 Vulcanimicrobiota bacterium
AACGTATGCACCTCCCGCAGTGCACGAGCCCATGACCGCCGCGATCTGGGGAATTTTCTTTGCCGACATCCGCGCTTGGTTATAAAAGATCCGTCCGAAATGATCGCGGTCTGGAAACACCTCCGCTTGCAGCGGTAAAAATGCGCCGCCAGAGTCCACCAAATACACGCACGGGAGGTGGTTTTGTTCGGCGATTTCTTGGGCTCGCAAGTGCTTCTTAACCGTCATGGGGTAATAGGTGCCGCCCTTTACCGTGGCATCGTTGGCGACGAGAACGCAATCTTGCCCTTCGATCGGTCCTATGCCGGTGATCATGCCGGCTCCCGGCGCGTCATTGTCGTACATGCCATGCGCGGCCAAAGCCGAGAATTCCAGGAAGTCGCCGCCCGGGTCCAACAGGCGATCGACCCGCTCCCGGGCCGTGAGTTTTCCGCGCATGCGGTGTTTGGCGATAGCGTCCACCCCGCCGCCCACGCGGGCCTGGCGCAACTCGGCGCGCAGCTGTGCGACTAAACCGCTCATGTGCTCCGAATTACGACTGAAGGGTTTACTTTGCGGATCAATTCTCGATTCGAGAAGGCTCATGCTCGGGGGCGATTCGGTGCTTCTGGGGCAGAGTCCGTCGCCAGGCGGGACCGGGTTAATGGAACTCCCGGTCAGGCCAATTTGCCCTGGTGCGACCCGCTGGAAGCAGGGTAGAATGCAGATAGGTAGCAAACGCAGTATAGAGTTTTCAGGAGGATTTCCCGTCGGCGTACATTTTGAAGAAGGCCAGCATGCCTCGCTAAGCCGGAAAGTGACTTTATCCGACGTCGAAGCGTTTGCACGAGTTTCCGGCGACCACAATCCAATGCATCTGGACGAGACGTTCGCGGCGGCCTCGCGCTTTAAGAAACGAATTGCCCACGGGTTGCTCAGTGTCTCTTATATATCCGCGGTTTTAGGCTCCCGCTTACCGGGTCCTGGGACAATCTATTTGAGCCAAAGCGTGAGTTTCCGGGCGCCGGTATTTCTGGACGATGTCATTACTGCGACGGTGACGGTGGTTAGCTACCGGCGTGACAAGCAAATCTTGACGCTGCGGACCGAATGTACCAATCAACAGGGAAGGGTCGTCGTCGAAGGTCAGGCGGTTTGTCTCGTGAGCGATATTGAGCGCTCTGCCGATTCTTTAGAAGCCGCGAGTTGACTTTATCTCCATATATATGTAAAATGCCCTTAGTGTTAGTATGAAAGTGGGCTCCGAGTGAACGGAAAGGACCCGGGCCTGCCGCCAAGGGGCACGCCGAAAAACTATCTTATGGCGTGGTTGCTTGTAATGCTTAAGGGTTACAATCTTCACGGTTACGAGATCATGAAGAAGCTGAAGGATCAATTCGATGTGATTTCCGACCCTGGTACGGTTTATCGGGCCTTACGGCAGTTGGAACGAGACGGTTACATTTCGTCGTGTTGGGATTCCAAAGAGCAGGGACCGGCGCGCCGAGTTTATACCCTCACCGATGCTGGAACAGATGCACTTGCGCTATGGAGCCTTGCGCTGGAACAGTACCGTTCGAATCTCGACTCATTTTTCAATCTGTACACGGGCAACTGGACTAAATCACCCAAGGAGTAATATGACTGAAAAGCCAGAGCAAATCGCAGGCTACCTCGATCTAACCAATAACACGTTGAGCACTTTTCTCGATGCCCATTCGGCCTGGGCGACACGCTTGTTGCGTTACGCCAAAGCGAGCTTCGACATCGTTGCGAAACCCTACGGACTGACAACGACTCCCGCGGCGTTGATGAACGAAAACCTCGAGCGCACCAATTCGCTCGTTGAGTTGAGCAAAGAACAGATTCAATCAACCGGAACTGCGGTAGTCGAGCTTGGGGACAAGCTCGTGAATCAGGCAAACACCTGGCAAGAAACCGCGCAGCACGGAGCTGACGAGTTGCAGAAGGTACTCGTTGCCAACCTCGACTTGGTAAAGGAGCGCACGGAAGCGCAGATGGACCGGTTTGCGAAACCGCAAGCCCCTGCGTCCCGGAACACCTCGTCGTCGCACCGGCGGACAACACCCACCCGGCCGAAGAAATCGCGGAAAGCTTAGCCACTAGCGAGGTGAGCCAGAGCGACGCGAACGATCCGTTTTCAATATGGCGGCGGGCAGCGCAGCTTCAGGAAGAGCAGCTGAGTGCACTTTTTGAGCGCGCTGCCGGGTCCGATGCCTTCGGTGAGGCGCTGCATAAAGCATTGGAAAACTACCTTTCCGCCACGCAGATTAGCCGGGAAAACGTGGAACGTTACCTTAGCGCTGCAAACTTACCGACGCGCGCTGACGTCGCGCGCTTGGCGGAACGTATCGACGGGCTCACCAGCCGTATCGACGAACTCGCGCAACAGCTCAAGAGCAAGTAAGCCACCCGCAGCCCCGCAAGGTTAATTATCTCGTCTGCGAAGCATGCCCTATGCTTGAAACACGCCTTGAACCATTTCAAGAATCTGCCCCACTGCTTGGTAAGGTGGCACTTGTTACGGGAAGCTCTCGCGGTATCGGTTCCGCAATTGCTACGGAGCTTGCGCGCTGCGGCGCGCACGCGATTATTAATTACGTTCGCGGTAAGGAATCGGCCGAACTCGTGGTGCAAAACATCAAGGAAGCCGGCGGTTCTGCCCGCTCTGCATCGGGAGACGTTTCCGATCCGGATTCGGTGAAATCCATGGTCGACCGCATTATGGAAGAAGACGGTCACATCGATATTCTCGTCAATAACGCGGGGATATTGCGCGATCGGACGTTCAAAAAGATGTCGCTTGCCGACTGGCATGAAGTGATCAGTACTAACCTGACCAGCGTGATGCTTACCTGTCACGCCGTAGTGCCGGTAATGCTGGCGCAAGACGGCGGACGGATCGTGAACATCTCCTCGTTCGTTGGACAAATGGGTAATTTCGGCCAAGCCAATTATTCTGCGGCCAAGGCCGGCATCATCGGTTTTACGAAGTCGCTCGCGATCGAGCTTGCGAAGAATAACATCATGGTGAATGCAGTGTGCCCAGGATTCGTTAATACCGAAATGTGGCGTTCGGTCCCCGAACCAATTCAACAAAAAATCTTAGAACGCATTCCGATGCACCGGGTTGCAGAGCCGGATGAGGTTGCACGCGGCGTGCGTTTTCTGGTTACGGAAGCCGACTACATGACAGGTCAGTCATTAAACATTAACGGCGGCATTTACATGGGATGGTAACATCCGGACCCTATCTTGGCATCAGCCCCTACACGATAACGATGCAACACCGCAAAATGTCGGTGTTGCATTTTCGTTCCCGGCGGCAATACCCTAAACCGATCGTTCTCATTCCGGCGCTGATTAGCCGCTCGTACATCTTGGATCTGTATGAGGGCGGTTCTTTCGTAGAATTTTTACGTACTGCGGGCTATGATGTTTACCTGATCGATTGGGGCGTCGCCGGCGACGAAGATGCGAGACTTTCGTTGCAAGAAATCGTTACTTCGTATATACCGCGCGCACTGGAGCGCGTGCGAGGAGAAAGCCCCTGCCCGGCATCGCTCTCCCTGGTCGGTTATTGCATGGGAGGCACCCTCGCATTGCTGCATGCCGCGAGCGGTCAATTGACCTCGGGCGATAATCTGCTTACGCTGGCGGCTCCAGTGGATTTTGCCCGCGGCGGGACGCTTGCAAAATGGTGCCAACGGCAGTATCTGGATGTGAAAAAGATCACCACTGTGTTCGGCAATGTCCCCGCACACCTAATCGAAGCAGTGTTTGCCTTGTTACGACCAACGGCGAAAGTCCGGGCGGCGCTGGCGTTCTGCGCGAAGGCGGAAGACCAGTCCGCGAGCGCGGCATTTGTGGCCATGGATCGGTGGGCCAACGACTGGGTCCCTTTTCCAGGTGCCGCGGCCGTAGAATGGATCGAGTGGTTCTACCAAGATAACCGGCTAATAAGGAATCAGCTTTGCTTGAACGAACGGCCGCTGCGGCTCGATGCGATTGCCGTACCTTTACTTTGCGTCGCGGCCCCTGGAGACGTTATTGTTCCTGCTGCTTCTTCACGTGCGCTGCTCGATGCGGTCTCTAGTACCGACAAAACTTATGTCGAGGTATCGGGCGGCCATATTGGAATGATTGCGGGAAATAACGCAGGCCGCGATTTGTGGAACTGCGTTCACCAATGGTTGATGCCGCGCAGCGCATGACGCGGATACTTTTTTTGGGCACGGGCGGGGCTCGATTCGTCGTTGCACGCCAAATCCGGGCATCGGGTGGCATGTGGATGACGTTTGGAGAGACACGGATCCACGTTGACCCTGGACCCGGCGCACTCGTGCGTGCACTTTGCGCCGTGCCGCCCTGCGTGCCCGCACAACTCGATGCGCTAGTCCTCTCACACAAGCACTTGGATCACAGTAACGACATCAACGTCATGATCGAAGCAATGACGCAAGGCGGGTTTCGGTCACGGGGTGTTTTATTGGCGCCGCTCGATGCGCTCGAGGGCGAACCCGTAGTGCATCCCTACGCGCGCCACTTCGTAAGAAGAACCGAGGTGTTGAAAGAGCGTGCCGGACCCTACCAGATTGGGGATGTAGAGGTGCGAACGTCTGTGAAGCACGTGCATGCAGTGGAAACGTATGGCTTACATTTTACCTACGGCGACTTAGTAGTTTCGTATTTGCCATGCGGACGCTATTTCGAAGGACTCATTGAAGATTACGCTTCGCACATTCCGAGTGTGTTAATATTGAATGTGCTGCGTTATCGCGACAGCATGGACGTAGATCACTTAACATTCGACAATGCCCGGCAAATAATCGCCGGCGTGAAACCCAAGGTTGCGATCATGAGCCATTTTGGGACCAAAATGCTGGAACGCGACCCCAATTTTTTGGCGCGGGAATTGGAAGATGAGCTCGGGTTGCGGGTGATTGCGGCTCGCGACATGATAGAGCTGGACGTTGACACCGAAGTGGCAGCCGTTGGGCGTTGAAATAGTGCGTTCACACGACGGGGCGGCGCAAGGCTTTTTGTCAGACACGCGCCGGGAAGCGCTTAGAACATTGTATGATTTCAGTGTTGTCTGGCATGAACAGTATGAGTATTTTGCCGCGTCCGCGGGAGGGCGGATCATCGGAGCTGCCGCGCTTAAAATAGCAGCCTCCTTGGGGCATATCGAAGCGATAAGCGTGGCTCTGCAGCATCGCCGTCAAGGCTGCGGAAAGGCGCTGCTCTTTGCGGCTGAAGAAGTTGCCAATTACTATAACTGTCATAAAATGACACTTGCGGTCCCAGCGCGCAGTTCTGCGAAGTTATTTTTTGAGCGCTGCGGTTATCATGAGGAAGCAATTTTGGCGCAGCACACTTTTAAGTTGGACGTAGCCGTGCTTCGAAAGTTCCTGCTGTAGGGCAGCCCATCGGTAGGAGCCAGTCAACAGCGGGGCGTTTATCGGCGCTGGAGCCGCTCGCTGGTATGAGATGGAATCAGATTTAGGAGAGAAATCCACATCGCCGCGCTTCCGCCGAGACTGAGCCATAATAACGTTCCGGGGGTAGCGGCCAGGCGAAGCGTTTCTGCGATTACCTGGAGCGTTCGCACGAAACCGCCGGCGCCGTTTGCAACGATGATTAGGGTAAACCACGCGATCAGCGCCAAGACCGCGCCCAGCAGATAGACTTCCCAAACTTTAAAGGGAAAGGTGGGTCGGTACACGGTGGCCGCCAGAATCGACGCCCGCAAATCGGCAGGCGGCTCTTCAAGCGGAAGGCCGAGCAGCGCCCGATCCAGCGGATCATTGTCCGGAAAACTCATTCTCGTACCTCCTGCGTCGAACCGCTCAAGAGCTTGCGCAATTGCTCCTTGGCCCGAAAAAGATGTGTCTTTACCGTCCCTACGGGCAAATCCAGAACGGCTGCGATCTCCTCGTATTGTTTGCCCTGCAAATGAAACAAGGTAATAACGGCCCGGTATTTCTCGGGTAACGCATCGATCGCTGCCCGCAGCGTTCGTGCATCTTCGTGCGCTTCGGCTACTAGCGCCGGTCCTGGCGCCGGATCGGCGCGCTCGGGCAGCTCATCAGTGCTGAAACGCTTGCGGCGAGCCAAACGGTCGCAACATCCATGGTACGCGATGGAAAAAATCCAGGTTGAAAACTTGGCGCCCTGCCTAAAGGTTCGTAAGGCACGGAAGGCTTTCAAAAAAGCTTCCTGCGTCGCGTCCTTCCCTTCTTCAGCGTCGCGCAGCGTGCGCAGACACAGATTGTATACCGCACGCTCGTAGCGCTCCACGAGTTCGCCGAACGCCTCAACTTTACCGGATAATGCGGCTTGAACGAGGTCGGAGTCTTCGACCCTTCTCAAGTGGGCGGCATCAGCACGCGCGAGCATTGCAATTGCCACCCTTCATGTACGTTCGCTGAAGTGCCGATGTTTCGGTCCGTGTCCTGAAACAAGCGGCGCCACCGCGCGTATCTTGGGCATACACACGATCGCTTTGGAGGCTGGAGAGAAAGCATGATCATCGTTAACGCTCGCGGACCCGCTCCTCGTACGACGCTTCCCCGCCCGGACAACCGCCTCCCGGGCGGACCTTCGTATGGACAAACGTTTGCCGGCTGGGGCGTCGCTATTTAACGTGTGCCCCACCGGAACACCTGGGAACGACGCGATTGGAGCATTTTAACGTATGGAAGGCACGCTTGCCATATTCTTGATCTTCGGCGCACCAATGGTTGCTTTGATAGTCTTTCGCATCTTGGCCCACCGTGAACGCATGGCGATAATCGAAAGAGGTTTAACGCCGAATGACTTCAAGGCAGGACGGCTGGGCGGAACTGGTTTCTCCCAG
The DNA here is from genome assembly GCA_030945705.1 of Vulcanimicrobiota bacterium. Classification (GTDB taxonomy): domain Bacteria; phylum Vulcanimicrobiota; class Vulcanimicrobiia; order Vulcanimicrobiales; family Vulcanimicrobiaceae; genus JALYZK01. Next base: position 6,860 of record JALYZK010000074.1, read on the forward strand.
CCGGGGCACGCGCCGGTCGATATGTACGACGCCCAGAGCGCGCAGCGCAGCTTGCGCAAGGGCATCATCTTAGCAGCCATTGGCCTGGCGCTAACCATCGGTTTATCGTTCATCGGCTACGACTCGAGTGGAGGACCCTTGCACGGTCCCGTTATCGAACCCGGACCGTGGTTACTGGGCGGCTTAATTCCAATGTTTGTGGGTATCGCGCAAATCATCATCGCTGTGCTTTCAGGCGCGCGAATCGGGAGCCCCTATCAATTCGCTCGTGTTGAACCGCCGTCAAGGTTCACAACGCCGCCCTCAGATGTCGCGCCGGGTCCGCATACGTACAGATCAGACGACACAACCGAGCTTAAGCGTCCTGTCCCACCTCCGGACATCTTAAGTTAAACGCTGCCGACACGGCAGCGCTTTTGTGTGATAAGCCTTCCACAAATAGACCGTAAGATGCATCAACGGGATGCTGCGG